>USDC01000078.1 GCA_900553435.1 uncultured Mycoplasmatota bacterium | reverse complement strand
GTAGTAGTGAAAGCACAAGTTGTAACTCATATGAAACAGAACTAGGGAGTAGTGCCTCAACCACAGAAAATATATATGGAGTATATGACATGAGTGGTGGAGCACATGATGCTGTAATGGGAAACATAGTGAGTCCAGATGGTTTAACAATGATGAGTGGAAGATCGTCAAGTGACAATTCAGGTTTTACAGGAATAACATATGATTCAGGAAATTACACAATGTATACAGGAAGTTATACTTACCCTGATTCTAAATATTATGACAAATATTCTTTTGGATTGGATAGAGCACAAATATCTAGAAGTAAGCTTGGAGATGGAATAAAAGAAGTTTATAAAGCTGAGGAACTTGGATGGTATGAAGATTTTTTAATGATAGGAAATTCTACAGGATATCCTTGGATTGTTAGAGGAAGTAATAAAGGATATGGACAGTCAATAAATAGTGGGATTTTTAGTTCAAGAAATTACTACGGATATGCTTATGAACCAGTAAGTACACGAATTATAATTAATTAAAAAATGTCAAAATAAGTAATTGTGGTAGCAGTTTTTACAAAAATGAACTGCAGCTTTCTGCAGTTTTTATGTAAAAGTTGTGTTTTTATTCTCCAAAAAAGAAGTTATTAATGTTATAATTTTAATATTGGAGGTAGTATGATGAAAGAAGAATGGAATGGTTTTAAAAAAGGTAATTGGACAAAAGAGATTGATGTAAGGGATTTTATATTAAGAAACTACACTTTATACACTGGAGATGAAAGTTTTTTAGAGGATGTCAGTGAAAAAAATAATAAATTACTAAAGAAATTAACTCCTTTATTAAAAGAAGAGTTAAAAAAAGGAGTTTATAGTATTGATACTACTCATGTTTCTGGGATTAATAATTTTAAACCGGGTTATATTGATAAAGAAAATGAAGTTATTGTAGGACTTCAAACTGATGCACCACTTAAAAGAATTGTTAATCCTTTTGGTGGAATGAGAATGGTTCATAATTCTCTTGATGCATATCATAAATCTTTAGATAAGACAATTGAAAAATATTTTCCTATGTTTAGAAAAACTCATAATGAAGGTGTTTTTGATGCATATACTAAAGAAATGAAAACTGCGCGTAAAGCTGGCCTTTTAACAGGACTTCCAGATGCATATGGAAGAGGAAGAATAATTGGAGATTATAGAAGAATTCCTTTATATGGGATAGATTATTTAAAAGAACAAAAACAAAAAGACTTAGAAAATTTAAAAGGTAATATGACTGATTCTTTAATTCAGTTAAGAGAAGATGTAAGTGAACAAATAAGAGCTTTAGATTTAATAAAAGAAATGGCACTAAGTTATGGATATGATATTAGTAAACCAGCTAAAAATGCAAAAGAAGCTGTACAATTTTTATATTTTGGTTATCTTGCTGCGATAAAAGAAAATAATGGTGCAGCTATGAGTTTAGGTAGAACTTCTACATTTTTAGATATATATATTGAAAGAGATTTAAAAAACAACATAATAACTGAAGCAGAAGCTCAAGAATTAATTGATAGTTTTGTAATTAAACTTCGTATAGCAAGGCATTTAAGAACACCTGAGTATGATGAGCTTTTTAGTGGAGATCCTACATGGGTTACAGAATCAATTGGAGGAATAAGTGAAAGTGGAAAGGCACTTGTTACTAAAAACTCTTTTAGAATCTTACATACACTTACTAATTTAGGTAGTGGTCCTGAACCAAACTTAACAGTTTTGTGGAGTAAAGATTTACCAGAAAACTTTAAAAAATACTGTGCTAAAGTTTCTATTGATACCGATTCAATTCAATATGAAAATGATGACATAATGAGACCAATATATGGAGATGATTATGCAATTGCTTGTTGTGTTAGTGCGATGCGCGTAGGTAAAGATATGCAATATTTTGGAGCTAGAAGCAATTTAGCTAAAGCACTTTTATATTCTTTAAATGGTGGAATTGATGAAAGGTTAAAAATAAAAGTACTTGATAATGTAGAAAAAAACACAGAAGTTACTTTAACATATGATAATGTTTTAAAAAATTATAAAAAAGTATTAAAACAACTCGCAGAACTTTACGTGAATACTATGAATATAATTCATTTTATGCATGATAAATATGCATATGAAAGAGGGCAAATGGCACTTCATGATACAAATGTAAGAAGACTTATGGCTTTTGGGGTTGCTGGTTTATCTGTTGTAGCTGATTCACTTTCTGCGATAAAATATGCAAAAGTAAAACCAATTAGAGATGATGATGGTATTACTAAAGATTTTATTATTGAAGGAGATTATCCTAAATATGGAAATGATGATGATAGGGTAGATAGTATTGCTGTTATGGTTTTAGAGTATTTTTACAAAGAGCTTAAAAAACATGAACTTCATAGAAATGCTATTCATACATTATCTGTTTTAACTATTACTTCAAATGTTGTATATGGTGAAAAAACTGGAGCAACTCCAGATGGACGTAAAAGTAAAGTACCTTTCGCACCAGGAGCTAATCCAATGCATGAGAGAGATGAAAATGGAGCACTTGCATCTTTAAATTCAGTTGCAAAATTAAAATATAAAGATTGTTGCCAAGACGGTATTTCTAATACTTTTTCTATAGTACCAAATGCACTTGGAATGAAAGATGAAGAAAGAGTTAATAATTTAGTCTCATTACTTGATGGATATTTTATAAAGGGAGGACATCATTTAAATGTAAATGTTCTTTCTAGACAAACATTAATAGATGCCATGGAAAATCCTGATAAATATCCTTTACTTACAATTAGAATAAGTGGTTATGCAGTTAGATTTAATCGTTTAACTAGAAAACAACAAGAAGAAATAATCGCAAGGACTTTTCACAGTAAAATATGATAAAGGGAAGTGTTAACTCTATTGAAACATTTGGATTAGTAGATGGACCTGGTATTAGAGTAGTAGTATTTTTAAATGGATGTAAATTAAGATGCAAATATTGTCATAACCCAGAAATGTGGGCAGTAGGAGAAGAAAATTACACCCCAGAGGAACTTGTTAAAAAAATAATTAATTTTAAACCTTATTTTGGAAATAATGGTGGAGTCACTTTCTCTGGGGGAGAACCACTTATTAGTTATAAATTTTTAATTGAAACCTGCAAGCTATTAAAAAAAGAAAACATACATATAGCACTTGATACTTCTGGTGTTGGAATAGGAAAATATGATGAAATACTAAAATACATAGATTTAGT
The DNA here is from genome assembly GCA_900553435.1 of uncultured Mycoplasmatota bacterium. Taxonomy (GTDB): domain Bacteria; phylum Bacillota_I; class Bacilli_A; order RF39; family UBA660; genus UMGS1611. The sequence goes on along the minus strand of USDC01000078.1, from coordinate 1,183 downwards.
GCTTTTTGATGTTAAACACACTGATAAAGATAAATATTATTATTTAACAGGAAAAGAAATAACAGAAAGCTTAATATTTTTAGAACACTTACAAAAAAGTAATAAAGATATTTGGATTAGACAAGTAATAATACCTGATTTTAATGATAATGAAGAATATTTAGATAAGCTTGCAAACTTTTTGAAACCATTAAAAAATATAAAAAGAGTAGATTTCTTACCATATCATAAATTAGGAGATAAAAAATATAATACATTAGGTATAGATAATCCATTTAAAGATAAAAAAGAAATGGATAAGGAAAAGTGTGCTGTACTTTATGAAAAATTTATGTTAAAATACACACTTAACAAGTAATGGGAGGTTTTTATGAATATATTTGAAAAAAATAATGAAAAATTTGACATTTATGAAATAAGAGAAAAAAAAGAACAAATCAAAGAATTTAAAGAAAGAATTTTAGAAGAACATAAAAAAAGACAATTGTTTTATGTTCTAATGACTAATAGACTTGAAAATGCATTAAAATTTAACAAAGGAAAAACAATTGATTTAAACGATATAAATTATTCAAATGTTACAATGTATGAAATTGGGGACTGGTCAAAACTTACTCCTATTGGAAAACATAGTTATAAAGAAGAACAAAGAGATGAAATTTTAGAAAAATATATAAATGGTGTATATGATAAGTTAGTACCAACAGAAGTAATAAAAGGTAGAAGTAAATATAATTTTATAAAGCCTGAAAATGAAAAAATAGTTCTAAGAGATAGTGAAAATAAAATTTATAGAATAGAAAATTTAATGGATCTTCCAGAAGAACTGTTTTTATTACAAAATTTACTTTCAGGAAACTTTTCTAAAGTTGTTGATGCAGATGAAGATATAAGTAAACAGTTAAGTTTATTTGATATTGAATATGTAAAAAGTATAAAAGTAGAAACTTTACAGGAATTAATAGACTTAGGCATTGTTGATATAAATATGATGAATCTATTAAAGAAAATGTCTACAAATTCAAAAATAATAGATATGGCAAGAGTTAGAAAATAACTCTTTTTTATGAAAAAAAATATAAGTAAATAATGTACTTGATTTTTTAAAAAAACTGCCAAGCAAACGTCAATTGCGGGGGGGGTAGGATTTACTAAAATAAACTACAGAAAACTGTAGTTTTTT
>USDC01000077.1 GCA_900553435.1 uncultured Mycoplasmatota bacterium | reverse complement strand
TTCTAAAAATAAATTAATATCTGGAATATCAGAGTTCGTAAGAGTTGCAAAGTGGCTTTCTGCTTTTAAGCGGTTGACAATTTTAGAAATATCTGGAGCAATACTACCAAGCATAAAGTTTTTTTCATCTTTAACTCTTAAAGTTTTATTAACTTCTTTTGCTACACATAAATGTATTAATGCAGAGGCCATCAACATCTCTCCCATCTTGTACTAATTCCACAAGGTAATTCTTCGCCTATTTCAGAGGTAACCCCAATTTCATCACTAGTTACTTTACCACCATGTTCTTTTATTATTGAATTTATTACACAATTTTTTATTATAGTTTTTGAAAAACCTGTGGTATAAGAGCTTATAAGTACAAATAATGCATCATCTGTTAAAAGTTTACTAGTAAGTTCTAATAGTAGAAAGAAATTCTTTTCAAATTTCCATACCTCTCCACTACTACCTTTCCCAAAACTAGGAGGATCCATTATTATCCCATCGTATTTATTTCCTCTTCTTATTTCTCTTTTAACAAATTTTATAACATCATCAACTATATATCTTACATTTTTATCTTGTAAGTTATTAAGTACTATATTTTCTTTTGCCCACGTAACCATTCCTTTTGAGGAATCTACATGTACAACACTTGCTCCTTCTTTTAAAGCTGCGATTGTTGAGGCTCCTGTGTATGCAAAAAGATTTAGTACTTTTTTATTTTTAGTTCCATGAAGTTTTTCTCTTATGAAGTTCCAATTTGCTGCTTGCTCTGGAAAAAGACCTGTATGCTTGAAGTTCATTAATTTTAAATTAAAAGCCATATCTTTATAATTAATTATCCATGAATTTTTAATATTTCTTTTTATTTCCCAATGTCCTCCACCAGTATTACTCCTATTATATTTCGCATCAACATTTTCCCAAAGTTCTTTATTAACTTCTTTTTTCCAAATTATTTGAGGATCTGGTCTTCTAAGTATTACTCCATTCCAATCTTCTAACTTTTCAAAATTATTCATATCAATTATTTTATATTCTTTAAAATCATTTACACTAATCATATTATCTCCCCTTGAAATTATACCATAAAAAAAATTCTATTTTTTAGAATTTAAGAATTTTTTTACCTTTTTTGTTTTTACAAGTAAACCTAAAGTACAATCTAATAACCAAAGTATACCATAAACTATAAAATAATATCCAAAAAGCATTGTTTGTACAGTAGTTCCAGTATATAAATTAAATACAACAAGTAGTGTTAATATACTAAGTAAAACAGCAATTGTAAGTTTTGGGAAAAATAAATCGTCTTCTTTCTTTTTCAAATATAAAATCTGTCTAACTTTAATCGCAATTGCTTGTACAAAAAATGCAAGCACCGCAGTTCCAAGAATAACTTGAATATTTTTCTCTCTACATAAATACAAAAATACTCCAACTATTATATTTGTAATTGTAAGAAGTAATAATTCGTAATCACCGTCTTTTCTAGACCATAAGTAACAGAGAAGTGTTACAAAAGCAAACAATAAAAATATCATTGAAGTAAAGAATAATAAATCTTCCATTCCAATATAAGGATATACTAAATTAAATATTCCCAAACAAATTAAGAAAACACTTAAAATAATATAACTAATATTTGTTTTCGTTAAACCTAAACCCTTTTTTTTCTTTGTCATTATAAACACCCTTTTCTATTTATTCATTTTCAAAATATAGTTCAATGCCAGCTTCATTTTCAGGTAAATATTTTTCTTTATCATTTTTTATCATTTCTTCATATTTATCAATAGTTTTTTCATTATCACTATCTATATTTATATAGACATTGTAGCTTATTGCTTTTTCATTTAAATTTTCTTCTTTAATTCCTGTGTCAAGTAAAAACTTAATTGCATCATTTATATTCTTATTTTTAATATCTTCTAATTTAATACTTTCTGCATATTCATTTTTATTTTCCAAAGTTTTTACTTTACCACTACTATTTACTCCAACAGTAAATTCTAACTTACTAGTTACTTTAATATTAGTCAGATTATTATTTGAATAAGTAAGTAAAGTAAAAATCAAAACAATTATAACTGCGACTAGTGAAATAGCAATAATTAATTTATTTTTTTTATCCATTTTATCCTTCTTTCTATTATACTTAAATTATATCAAATTTTTATTCTATTTCAAGCTTTTATATTCTTTATTTATCCACGATATGATAATTGTTACTATATAATTTATTTCATTTTTAGAAAGTTCTTTATTTTTTTCTATTTTATGCCATTTATATAAACAACTTCTACAGCATGTACCAGTAGCATGTTGTGCAATAAAAACAGGGTGTCCTTTCATTGGAGTTTGTTTTCCATCGTTTTTTATTTCTCTAGGAGCAAGTCTTTTTGAAATGAAATCATATGCATGATTTATTATAGTATTAATTCCTTTTTCATCTATATATTCTTTGTCTTTAACACTTAAATGAAAAGAACTTCTAAACTTACTATTATTAAGGCTTTTTAATTTTTCATCTATTATCTTATTCATATGTAAATTATACTAAAGTTTTTATTATAAAAAAAGTAGGAATTAATCCTACTAATTAATACGAGTTATTGTAACAGAAGCTGAATATAAGTCATTTGGTACCATTTCAAAATCAACAGGCGAAGAATTTACAAATCTATATGAAGCTCCCTCATTACCATCAAATATTGCATTACCTGTTATTGTACCAGTATCACAACAACTTAATCTATTATGAGTTGATGAGTGTGCGATAAGTTCATCATTTGGCCAATATTTATGAAGTTCAATTCCTAAAGCTACTGGACTACATTCATCATTTTCTGTGTATGGCATATTGTTTATTCTATTTCTATTTCTAACATTAACCCACCAATGCACTAAATATTGTCCATCTTGTGGAAGTAAAAATTCACCAGTAAGTGGATTATATGTTATACCATTACTTAAATTAGTTAAGTTAAATTTTAATACACCATTATTTGGTACAACTAAATTACTTTCTTCGTGAACCATAGCCGCAGCATTAAATGAACCTCCAGCTTCTCCAGTTGCTCCTGTTGGACCTGTTGGGCCAGTTGGACCAGTTGGACCTCTTTCTCCAGTTGGACCAGTCGGACCAGTTTTTCCTATAGAACCAGTTACACCTCTTTGTCCTGTTGCCCCTGTAGGTCCTGTTGGGCCCGTAACACAATTAGGTTTACAACATTTAATTATCATGCAGTTTGACTCTTCGTTGTAGTACACATCGTTTGAATTGTTATTTTCAACCAATGGTTAACCCCCTTTCATACTATAAGTTATGATATAAAAAAAATAAGGTATTAACAAAAACCCTATATTTCCTTACTTTTTTCATTTTTTTTACAAATTTGTTATATATATATTAATATAAAAGTTTAACAACAAGTTATTTAACTATTTTAAATACTTACTCACTAAACTTACTATTTTTTCATGTGAAATACCATTACTAATGATTGCTCCATTTTAGAAGAAACATAACTTTGTTCTTTGCCTTGTAAATCTGTTACTTTACCTCCAGCTTCTGTAACTATTAAATATGAAGCTGCAATATCACAGTTCCCATGTTCACTTCCAGGAAAAATATCACATGAAAAGTCTCCTGTTGCAATTGCCATAGATGCTCTCGCTACACTTCCAATAGAAGAAATTTTTGAAATATTTTTTATTTCATTTATAAAACTTACTTCATCTATAAGATTATTTTCAAATATTTCAACATTTGTTGTAAACCCAAGTTCACCTAACTTTAAATTATTTACATGAATTTTTTTATCATTACAGTACGCACCCTCACCTTTAATCGCAGTATACATTTTATCTTCATTAGGGTTATACACTACACCTACTATAACTTCCTTGTTTTTTATAAGTGCTAAAGAAAAAACAAAAACGGGTATATGGTTAACAAACATTCCAGTACCATCTAGTGGATCACAAACCCAAATATATTCTTCGCCACTAATATGATTTTCTTCTTCGCCTTTTACTGAATGATGAGGATATTTTTCCTTAACTTTATTTATTAGATATTTATTTATATCTTTATCAATATTTGTTACAACAGTTCTATCATCTTTAAAGACAATTTTTTTATTTTCTTCATAATTTTCTAACATTACTTTTCCAGCATATAATGCAATATCTTTTGCAAATTCTAAATAGCTATCATTTTCTTTCATGCTTTTCCTCCGTTTTTTATTTTACAACTATAATTCTAACCCCTGTTAATTTTTTATGCAATTTACATTTAATTTATTTTATGTTATATTTTATGTGTGTCCCCATAGCTCAGCTGGATAGAGCAATTGCCTCCTAAGCAATAGGTCGGAGGTTCAAATCCTCTTGGGGACGCCAGTATGAAAATAAATAACGTAATTACGTTGTTTTTTTGTGTAATAATTTTTAAACACAATTTTTTATAAATAATT
>USDC01000076.1 GCA_900553435.1 uncultured Mycoplasmatota bacterium | reverse complement strand
AAATAAGTTAAAAGAAATATTAACAATAGGTGCTAATAAAGCTAGAATGTACGCTTCTAAAAAAATGGAATATGTTAAAGAAAAAATTGGTTTAAAACTTTAATTAGTAGATAGAAATATCTACTTTTTCTATGTCCAACTCCAGAATAAAATAAGGGTTTGCGAAGGTTTTAAAAATCAAAAAATCACAAAAAATAGTCGATTTGTTTCCAAAATTAAAAAAGATGTTACCAAATCCTCTGGAAAGCCTTATAAAATAAGGGAAAAAATTTTGAAAACAATTTTGGAAACAAAAAAGTTAGCATTCATTTGCTAGCTTTTTTTATTAAATAACTCCGTTTACATAGAGTAAGGAGTTGTGTAATGAAAAAAGTAAATGTTGTAAAAAGAGGAAAGGTGTTTCAGTACAAATTTAAAATAGCATCACAAGATGGGAAGAGGAAACCAATATAAATTGATTATTATCATTGTTAAACAAAATAAAAAATAGTATAATATCATTAGTTAATTACTTAAAAAAGTTAAGGGGGTGTAAAAAATGAATGATAAATTAGTAGGAAATGAAAAAAACATTTTGTTTTATAACGATAAAGAAGGAAATATAAAAATTGAAGTTTTTTTAAAAAATGAAGATGTTTGGTTAAATACTGAAGCATTAGCAACTCTTTTCAATATTGATAGAAGTGGAATTGTTCGTCATATTAAAAATATCTATAATGATGATGAGTTAAGTGAGAATAGCACATGTGCAAAAATTGCACATGTGGGTAATGATGGTAGACAAACATATAATACGAAATATTATAATCTTGATATGATTATCTCTATTGGTTTTAGAGTTAATTCTAAAAAAGCAATTAAGTTTAGAACATGGGCTAATAAAATTATTAAAGATTATATGGTTCAAGGTTTTGCTTTAAATGATGAAAGATTTATGAGAGCAAGGAGAACTGATCAAGAATATTTCCAAAGATTGCTTGAAAGAATAAAATTAATTCGTACAAGTGAAAGAATGTTTTACCAAAAAATTACTGATATATTTGCTGAATGCTCTATTGATTATGATAAGAATAGTGATGAGGCTATAACATTTTATAAAACAGTTCAAAATAAGTTTCACTTTGCTATCACAGGACAAACAGCAGCCGAAATTATTTATAATAGAGTGAATGCTAAAAAAGATAACATGGGACTTACGACATGGGAAAATTCTCCTGATGGTAAGATATTAAAATCTGATGTTACTATTGCTAAAAATTATTTGGATGAAAAAGAAATTAAGAATTTAAATAATTTAGTAAACTTATTTCTTGATATTGCTGAAAATAATGCAGAAAGAAATATTCCAATGTATATGAATGATTGGAAAAAAGAAGTAGAAAATGCTTTGAGATTATTTCATTATAAAGTGTTAGATGGTAAAGGTAAAATATCTCATAAAATGGCAGTAAAAAAAGCTGAAGGTGAGTATGATAAATACAAAATTATTCAAGATAAAAATTATGTTTCTGATTTTGATAAATTGTTAAAAGAGTCTAAAGATATAGAAAAAAGGTAAATTTTACATTTGATATATATATTATAAAATATAATGTGACAAGTTTATTTTATGATATATTGACTTATCCATAATAAATAAATACTTATAATAAAATAATACAAATAATATAGGAGTGAACGTTATGAGCAATACAGTAACAGTATATAAATTAGCACAAATATTAAAATTATGTGATAAATATTTAATTAATAAATATCAAACTAATATAGAATCTTTAATAGAAATGAATATAGATAATAAAGTTGAAATGATTATGATGTTATTACTAGCTAATGAAGAATTATCCACTATGTTTGAACAATATGACTTATATAATGATATGTATAATTTACTAGCTAGCTATTCTGAAAAAAAGATATTTAGTATTTCGGATGAAACACTAAGATTATCTACTAAAAGGCCAAATGATTTATTTGAAAATGAATATAAAGTTACAGAGAATAGACTTGATAAAATATTCAAAGCACTTGAACATAATATGGAATTATATGATAAATTATATAGGGATAAAATATGGATTATAGATAGTAGCATAGGAAGAACTGAAAAAATATCTATTTCACCAACTCGTTTTTTTCATTTAATGGGACTAGATGAAAAGGATTTTAAAGATGAGGCATCTATGAAATTATTTGAAAGTGTTTTTCCAGTAGAAGATAGTATAAAATCTTTGATGAGAGATAGAAAAGATTTATTTAAAGTATTGGAAAAGATGCTACAAAGAGAAACAATAATTAAACAAGCGATTTTAGACGGAACATTAAAGCCTGTTATAAATCCACAAAAGTTAGAAATGAAAGCTTTTTCATTTGAAAGAATTGGTATTATAGAACATTCAACTGGTATGATTTTTTATGATAGAGAATTAGCGAAAAGTTTAGGGTATAACACAAGGCTTCAAACAGATTTAATACTACTTAGCAATTTTATAAGAAAATATAATTTAGAGTTTGTGTTTTCTATGTATAGAAAATATAAACACACAAAAAAAGCAAAAGATGCGGAAAGTTTAATTATCCCGCAAAAAGGATATGAACAATCTGAATTTATTAAAGGACAACAAGTTTCAATAAGTGAATCAGCTAAAAAATATTCACCAAAGGATTTTGAATATACAATTCTTCTAGATGACGGAAGTGAAGAACCTTTGTCTGATCCAGAAGAATTTGTTGAATTTAGTAATGAAGATAAAGCACAGATAGCACATGCAATTATAACAGAATTACCATTGCTTGATACTGAACATTTAAAAGAAGTATATAATACATTAAAAAACAATTTAACAAAAGGAAAAAATAGATAATTGTTTAAAACTAAAAGTTTAAAAATAATTTGTTTTCAGATTATAAAATAAATATAATATTCATTATACTATAATGAATTTAATAGGGAGGTAGAATATGAATTTAAAACAAATCCAAAAAGAAGTTTGGCAAAACAAATTAAATAAAGGATTTAATACCACAAATGTAGAAAAAGAGTTTTGCTTTTTATATGGTGAGGTAGCAGAAGCATTTGATGCATATAGGAAGAAAAAGGATGATTTAAATGAAGAATTAGCTGATATAGCTATTTATTTACTTGGACTTTCTGAAATGTTAGGCTTTGATTTAGAAAATGAAATTATGAAAAAAATTTCTAAAAATGAAAAACGTGTATATAAAAATGTTGATGGGACAAATATTAGAATAGGTGACTGAGAAGATTTTTTCTTTTAGTATTTATAACCAAAAATAGGACTTATAATATGTAAATTTAACTTTTTGATGTAAATTAATATTAAAAAAACATTTTTAAATATATTTCTAAAAAAAGGAGGAAAAATGAAATATTTTGTAGAACAAAAATTATTTAGAATGGAAAATGGACAATTGCATATTGATAGAATTGAACGAATTATTAGAAACTCAAAAGGAACATCAGTTGTACTTATGTTAGATGTGGATCAAAATCCAAAGTTAAGTTCAGAAATTAGTATAGAAAATATAAAAAGAAATTGGCAAATTGATTATATTGGAACAAGGATAATTATAGGAATGCCAGAGGAATCAATACATTTTATTGGAGATATAGGAACAAAAATTTTACTTGATTTACCGTCACAAAAATCAATTGATTTAATTAAGAATATTAAAGAAGAACAAGCAATAGACAAATCAAAAAACAAATTTATTTAAAAAGAAAAAGAGTATAGTAGTATAATTTAAACTAATTTTTAAAGTTTAAAACTTTTATGTTTAAATTATAATATAGTTTTTTCAATGATTCATATAAAAAATTAATTAAAATTCCTAAGGCCAAACTACTTATAAAAACACAAGTTACAATTAAAGGAGCATAAATAAATCTTTCTTTAATTATAGGTACACTAGTATTTAAAAAATTATAATAAATTGTATCAAAGATTCCAGAAGTTAAGTATGCACATAAACAAGCATTAGAGAGGGTTTTAAAAAAAATATTTAAAGATTTACTTTTTATTTTTATGTTGATTTTTAAAAATAAGTTAAAAATTAAAAACGTTTTTAACATAACTAAAGCAGAAGAATAATCATTCCAGCTTGCTGATATAAAATAAGCACCATTAGCTCTGTAGTAATTAAAAATCCCATCTAAGATTATAACAATAAAAATAAGCAAAATATTTAACTTAGTATTTATATTAATTTTATATTTACTTAAATAAGCTCCCAAAAAATAATAAAACAAAGGATAGATTGAAATCCACCATGAAGGTAATATTTTGAAATAATCATTATCAAAAGCAGGATTTGCCCACCAACTCATTGAACTAAAATTAAAAATATTAATTATGTTTGGAATACCTGATAAAACAAGAAGAGTTATAAGTAATATTTTTGCTTGTTTTTTATTTTTTAAGTTATTGAAAATCAAATTCAAAAAAGGTATAAGTAGAAATAGCCCAATATAAAGTTCGATATACCATGCGTACCGTGTACGTTT
>USDC01000075.1 GCA_900553435.1 uncultured Mycoplasmatota bacterium | reverse complement strand
GTTAAAAAATAGGAATACACATTTATAAAAACTTATATTGTGTATTCCTTTAATATTTTTTATTTCTTCTCTTGTTTTTATTTTTCCATTTTTATTTCTATAATCAATAATTTTGCTAATACTTGTTTTAGTTAAACCAGAAATATAACTTAAAATAGAACTTGATGCAGTATTTATATTAACTCCTATATTGTTAACAACCTTACTTATTACAAATGATAATCTTTCATTTAAATTTTTTGGTTTTAAATCATGTTGGTATTCTCCTACTCCAATGCTTTTAGGGTCAATCTTAACAAGCTCACTTAATGGGTCTTGTACTCTTCTACCAATACTTATCGCACTTCTTTCACTAGCTGTTAGGGTTGGAAATTCTTCCTTAGCAAGCTTACTTGCCGAATACACACTAGCTCCTGCTTCACTTACAATTATGTATTTAACATTTTTTTCTACTTCTTTTAATGTCTCTGCGACAAACGCTTCACTTTCACGAGAAGCTGTTCCATTACCTATTGCGATTATATCAATATCATATTTATTTATTAAATCTTTAAGTATTTTTTTAGCTTCTTCATATTTATTAACAGGTTCATGAGGATAAATCACACTAATATCTAAAACTTCTCCAAGTTTATTTAAAACAGCTAACTTACATCCTGTTCTAAATGCTGGGTCAAAACCTAATACTTTCATTTCTTTTAATGGTGGAGTCATTAGTAAGTTTTCTAAATTTTCTCCAAAAACCAAAATCGCTGCGTCTTTTGCTTTATCGAAGATTTCACTTTTTATCTCCCTTTGTATACTTGGAGCAATTAATCTTTTATATGCATCTTTTATAAATTCTTGTAGTTCTTTTTTTAAAGGAAAATCTCTTTTTATTATTTTACTTTCTAGAAATGATAATACTTTATCCTCATCCACTTTAATATTATAACTTATTACATCTTCTTTTTCCGCACGAGTAATAGCTAAAACTCTATGTGGCTTAATATATTTTACTCTTTCTTCATAGTCATAATACATTTCATATATTTTTTCTTCATCTTTTTCATTTTTCTTCTTTTTAGTTACAATAACACCTGTATTATAAGTAAAATTTCTTATCCATTTTCTATAATAAGCATTATCACTTACCCATTCGCTTATTATATAACCTGCGTTTTCTATTACTTCATCTACTGTCTTAAATTTGTCAGTTAAAAAAGGACTAGCAAGCTCTTCTTTAGTTTTATTAGGAAAAGTCATTATTTTCTTAGCTAAAGGTTCTAATCCCTCTTTTATCGCCAAAGTTGCTTTTGTTTTTTTCTTTTCCTTAAATGGCCTATATAAATCTTCTACCTCACTTAACTTACCAGCAGATAAAATACTATTTTTTAATTCTAAGGTAAGTAAACCTTTTTCATCAATTAACCTTATTACATCTTCTTTTCTTTTTAAAAGATTAACTTCATACATATACTCTTCATTAATTTTTCTTAGTGCTTCTTCATTAAGTCCACCAGTTCTTTCTTTTCTATATCTTGCGATAAAAGGAATAGTAGCTCCCTCACTAAGTAAAGTAAGTGCTTCTCTAACTTGTTTTTCTTTTAAATTAAGTTCTCCACTTAAACTTTTTATAATTTCTTCGTTCATAATCATCCTCCTAAAAATTTAGCATTAACCACTCTGGTTTATAAATCATTAAAATACCTAAAGCAAGCATAATAAGTCCACCAATTAAATGTGAATATTTTAAATACTTATTACTTATAGCTTTGATTTTTAACGTTTTCATCGCAATTATAAAAATAATTAAATCATCAAGTAAATAAAACAATATATAAATAAAAATACATATAGCATACTGCGCAATAGTTAAATTATTCATTGATAATACTTCTGTGTAAACAACAGGAAGTCCTAGTGAACACATAAGCTCAATTAAATTAACAGAAAAAGCAAGTACAATTACACCTAAAAGTGCTACAAAAAAACTTTTTTCATGAACAATACTTTTAATCTTATTAATAATTTTTTTACGTTTACTATCATTTACTACATCACAACCAGTATCTTTATTAAATGATTTTATAAACCTTAAAATATTATAAACACCAAAAATAACTGCGAAAGTTCCAACTAATATCTTAATAATATTTACTTTACCCATGAAAAGTGCAAAACTAAGCCATGAGACCATAAATAAAGTATACACTAATGCAGAAGTAACTAAAAATGTAATACCTAAAGCCCACATTTTCTTTCTATCTTTCATTCCTAAAAGCATAGTTATTAGAAATATCAAAACCCATAAAGCACAAGGATTAAATCCATCTACAAAACCTAAGACTACAGCTAAAAAAGGTAAAGATACATCCTTTGCATCAATCTCTCCAAGTATGGGAACATCAAACTTTTTATTTTGTTCTTTATTTTCTTCTTTAATTTCTTTTTTTAAATCAGTTTTTTCTTTCTCGTTACTTTTTTTAACAACACCTAAAGTCTCTCCTACTTTATCACGATAGGTTTCCTGTTCATATTTTTTAAATAATCTATTTATATCCTCGGGTGTAGAAAGAGAAGAAAAACCAACTATATAATCTTCTCCAATTACTAAAAATGGAACAGATGCACTCTCAGTATCAAGAACATCACAAACACTTAAAAACTTGTTTGCATTCTCATCACTATGCCATACTTCATATTTATATAAATTAATATTTTTATTTTCACTCATATAAACATCTAACCACTCCATTAACTCTTCACAGTGAGGACATTCTCTTCCATAAAACAAATAAAAATTAACATCATGTTCTTCCGCCTTTAAAGAAAGTGGAAAAAAAATAAATAATGATAAAACAATTATTATTAAACCTTTAATTCTCTTCATTTAAAAACCTCTCTATTTCTTTTCTAAATTCTTTTTCACTTTTCTCACCAATTATTCTACCTATTTCCTTTTCTCCTTTATAAAAAATATAAACAGGTAATGTTTTACCCAAATCAAACTCTTTAACTTTATCTTCATCAAAGTCATAATCATATGAAACAAAATCGAAATCATAATCACTCTTAACTTTATCAAATATTTGATCCATAACTATACATGACATACATGCTAGTGAACCTATTTTTACTACCTTCATTTTTCCTCCAAATACTTAGATAAAACAGAAATAAACTTTTCTACCTCTTCCATAGTTGTTTTATAAGATAAACTTACTCTTATACTACTCTTTGCTTTTTCTTCATCCCCAGTAATTAAAAATACACTACTACTCATACTAGAGTTACTAGAACAAGCACTTTTAGATGAAATATAAATATCATTATCACTAAAATAAGCTTTTACTTCTTCACTAGGCTTACCAACAATACTAAAATTTAATATATGTGGGATATTATTAATACTATTAACTAAGATATTTTTACTATTTAAAAAATCAACTATTTTCTTATTTAAATTACTAACATACTTATAATTATCTTTTATATTAGGTATAATTAACTCAAGTGCTTTACAAAAAGATACAATAAGTTCAGTTTGAGGTGTCCCACTCCTAAAAGCAGTAATACTTTTTCCTCCATGAATTAATGGTTCTAAAGAAACTTCTCTTTTTTTAATTAATGCACCTATTCCTTTAAAACCATAAATCTTATGAGCAGAACAACTTGCATAATCTACATTACTTAAATCAATTTCACATTTACCAATAGCTTGTGTTATATCACTGTGAAATAACACATCAGTTTTATCTTTCAAAAACTCTCCGATCTCTTCAATAGGTTGTCTTATACCAAGTTCACTATCAACCGCACAAATGCTTACTAAAGTATTAGGTTCCAACATACTTTCCAAACTAGATAAATCAACTAAACCATCTTTTAACTCACAAAATTCTACTTTAACTCCCTTTTTAGCTAAAACAGAAAGAGGTGCTATTATAGAAGAATGTTCTAACCTTGTTGTTATAACTTTCTTAATATTATATTTTTCTACAACACCCTTTAAAACAGTATTATTAGATTCACTAGCGCCACTGGTAATGATAATTTCATGATTATTTAAATTTAATAACTCCTCCATCTTTTTAATAGAAGAATCAATCATATCACTAGCAAGCCTCCCTACCTTATGAGTAGAATTGGGATTAGCTCCAAACTTAGAAGCACGTACAAACTCTTTAATTACTTCTTCACTTGCATAAGTTGTAGCACTATAATCTAAATATACCATATTACCTCCGACTTACTCATTATACCAAAAAAAGGAAGCATCTTAAAGAACTTCCCTAAAAAAACAAGAAAAAATTATTCAAACACCAAAACTAATTTTCTTCTTTTCAAGTTCATTTTTAACTTTATTTAATGCACTAACAGGAAAACCACTTTTATAATTACTTATTTTATAACCAAAAAGATAAAACAAAATATAACAATCATCATCTAAAGCATTATAAAATTTACCTATTTGTCTTAAAACTAAAGTATTTTTCATAAACTCCTTAAATTTGTTTTTAAACGGGTGTCCGAAGACCTCCGGCCTCCAGGACACCTATCTACTAATTCATATTTCAA
>USDC01000074.1 GCA_900553435.1 uncultured Mycoplasmatota bacterium | reverse complement strand
AAAAGAAAACATACATACTAACAAGCAATTCTAGTACGTACTTTTTCTTTTGCTTTTTTCTCCATTCTTGATACTTGAACTTGAGAAAGATTTAAATCATTTGCTACTTCACTTTGTGTATAATCTTTAAAATATCTTAATTTTATTATTTTTCTTTCTTCTTCTGAAAGAAAATTTAATGCATCACTTACAAGAATTTTTTCTTCATAATTTTCTTCTTTTATATCTCCAACTATTTCATACATACTACTTCCTTCTTCAGTTTTAATTTCTTTATCTAAACTATATACAAATTCGCAAGCAACAAACATATCTTCTATAGTCTTTTCATCAATTTTCATAAATGAACAAATTTCAGTTAAACTTGGTTCTCTAGATAGTTTTTGAGTTAAAAATTCTTTAGATTTTTCATATGCTTTATAAAGTTTTAAATAATCACTATTTACTTTAATAGCTCTATCCATTTTTAAAAAACTTAAACATTCTCCTTTTATATAATTATAAGCATAAGTACTAAACTTTGCTCCACTTTTAGCATCATAGTTTCTATATGCTTTTATTATTCCAACAATTCCTGCTTGAAAAAGATCTTCAAAATTAGAAAACTTTGCATATTTATGTGCAATACTTCTAATCAATTTTTCATTCTCTATAATTATTTTTTTTATTTCATCTCTCATAATTTAAACAACTCCAATGCAGTTAGTTCATTATTAGTATTAAAAAATTTATCATAAATATTAGTGTTTTTTATCATATTTTTGATTTCTTCACTCATATTGCAAAAGCTTGTTCTTCCATTGTTTCTTCTAATTATTTCATATAAATTAGAAAGAGATTCTATTCCATATTTATCTAAATATTCTAAATTTTCTAAATTTATTACAACATATTTCAAACCTTGTTTTAATATAACAGGTAATATTTCTGATTCAAATTTGTTTATATTTCTTCTTATTAATGCACCATTTAATCTAATAAAAAGAATACCTTTTCTAAATTCAATGTTAGTTTTCATGTTCTCCTCCATACCAAATATAGAACACTTTTAAAAAAAATTATACATTTTCGACAAAAGCTTACAATTATTTCGCTCGACATTTTTTTACATTTATTACAAAAATAATAAATAGCGGAATAAAAAACAACAACGAAATTAAATAATATAATAAGTATTTATTATCCTTAATCAAGGTATAGTTTATTCCCTTTTTATTTTGCCTAGTAAGATCAATTTTTTGACTATTTTCATTTTTTAGTTTAACAGCTTTAACTTTAGATTTCTCTTTTACTTTAGTTTTTTCTTTTGCTTTATTTTCTAATTCGTTTTTTTCTTTATTCTCTTTTAAAACTATATTACTTTCTTTTTTGTTTAAAGAAATTGAAGTAAAACTAGTATTTGAACTATTTCCTGTTGTAGGTGTTTCGTCATTTTCTTCTTCATAACATTTATAAAGTTTCTTATAGTAGTAGTGGGCTTCTACATCTTGAGTATTATCAAAATAATAATATTTATCCATTATAAGTTCATTTAAATTATTATTAGAGTTAACATGCATTTTATATGCATCAAAATTTCTTATCGGAGAATAAACAAGTTCAAAACTCTCTATGTTTTCTTCTCCCTCAATATCAAGTTTTATTTTTAGTTCATCATATTTGAATTCTTTATATGAAACAATTTTAAATTCACTATTATTATATAAATATAAATTTTTTTTATTTGAAATCCAATGCCCATTATTACTACAGTTTTTACATCCATCAGTATTAAATAAAACCTCTTTGCCATCTATTTCAAGAATAAGAGAATTTATTTTTATTTGGGGACTATTTTTTAACACAATATTTCTAAATGATATATATATCAATTTATCTGTTTCTATATATTCTTCCCTAGTTCCAACTTCATAAAACAACTCTGGATATTTTTTTAATAAACTATCATCTTTTTTATCCTTTATAAATTTTATTTCTTTTTTAAAATCATTTTTATCTATTGTTTTATCACACTCGTTTTCTTCAACATAAGTTACCTCCGCTGCGTTTACCACTATTGGTAAAATAAACATTAAAATTGTTATTATTATTTTTTTCATTTATGCCTCCTCACTAATATTGTTATACATAAATTCTTATTACTCTTTTTTTCAAAAGAAAAAATCTCAAGAATTTTCTTGAGATTCCATAATTTTTAAATTATCTTTTAATCTTTTTATATTAGGTTCCATTTTAATGGCTTTTTTTAAATATGTAATTGCATCCTTTTTATTTCCTAAATAGTATTCACAAATAGACAAAATATCGTATACAAAATAATTATAACTGAAACTTTCATTTATATAAGTTTTAGGATTACTTTCTATACTTAATGCTTTTAACATTAATTCTTTAGCTTTATTATAATTTTTTTCTGTATATTCTAGATATGATAATTCTACATAAGGGTCTCTTAAATGTGGTGCTTCTAAAATAGCTTTATTTAACCACATCCTTGCCTCTTCTACTCTTTTTAAGTTTACATAACATCTTGAGATAAATCTCATTGATGCACATCTTTCTTCTTTCCAAATAGAATTTGGTAGATTAAGATGCTTTATTAACATATCAATTGCATCATTCCATCTTTCGTAATACATATATTCTCTACCTAAATAATGCAAAACTCTATCATTTTCTGGTTGTTCTTTATAAGCAAGTTCAAGAAGTTTTAAATATTGTCCTCTAGATTTACTATTATCAGGAATGTGGTTTAATGTTATACTAAGTTCCCCAGGTTTTTCTTTTTCTCCAACAAATTCTAATACCTCATGAACAGGGTATATCCATTTATAATCTTTTAATGTATGAATTTTATTTATATAAAATGAAACTAATGGTTTACCGTTTTCATCTAAACTAGCGTTTAAAATATATCTTCCTAAAGTTTGATTTTCGCTCCATTCGCTTTCTATCTTTTTTCTCCAGCCGACATTAAAGACTTCATCTATATCTGTACAAACACATATATCTGTGTCTTCTGGTAATAGTTTAAGGCTTTCATTTCGTGCTTCATCAAATCTAAAAACATCAAAATTTTTAGTTTTTACATTCACCCCTAGTTTTTTTAATTCTTCTACTGTATTATCTGTTGAGCCAGTATCTAAGACATATATACCATCTGCCTCACTCATAGATTCTACCCATCTTTTTACATGTTTTTCTTCATTTTTACTTATTGCATAAACATTAATTTTATATTTATTCATTATGGACCTGTTGGACCTTGTGGTATTGTTAAATTAAGTACAAAGTTTGGTGCAGTTCCAGTTATGTCTGCTGCAGCAGTACCACCTGGATCTCCAGTATTTACAGAACCTATTGTAAGTGTTACAGTAGCCCCAGTCGCACCGGTTGGACCAGTCGCTCCAGTTGGACCTGTTGGACCTGTATCTCCTTGCGGTCCTTGCAATCCTTGTGTACCTTGGGCTCCAGTATCTCCAGTTGGTCCCGTTGGACCCGTTGGGCCTGTTGGGCCTGTCGGACCAGTGTCTCCTGCTGTCCCTTGTAACCCTTGTATACCTTGAGCTCCAGTAGCACCAGTTGGACCTGTTGGACCAGTATCCCCTTGCAATCCTTGTAATCCTTGCATACCTTGTGCACCAGTAGGTCCTGTTGGACCCGTTGGGCCAGTAGGTCCTGTTGGACCTGTAGGGCCTGTTGAACCACTTCCAGTAGCTCCAGTTGGGCCTGTTGGACCAGTTATTCCTTGTAATCCTTGAATACCTTGAGACCCTGTTGGACCAGTCGCTCCAGTTGGACCCGTTGAACCTGTTGGACCAGTCGGGCCAGTCGCACCAGTTGGACCTGTTGGGCCAGTTGCACCAGTATCTCCTGTTCTACCAGCTGGTCCTTGAACACCAGTTGCCCCGGTTGCTCCAGTAGGTCCTGTTGCTCCTCTTGGTATTACAAAGTCTAAAATTGCATTATCTGAAGTTCCTGCATTAATAACTTGTGCAGATGTTCCAGCTTCTCCACTTGTAGTTGTACCAACTACTACAGTTGCTGGTCCTGCTGGACCTGTTGCGCCAGTTGCACCGGTTGGTCCAATACAGCAACAATTACATCCAGGATTATTAATTGCAAAGTTTCTTACTATTTCTTCTGCTTTATTATATTCACAATTTTTACTCACTATATACCTCCTTCATTATAATTTATGAAAAAAAGAGATAAAATGTAAATAAAAATAAACTATTTTTATATTTTTTATTATTTTTTGTATTCCATTATAAAAAACAAAAAAACATTGTTCAATTTTAAAATGGTGCCCCTTGCCAGAATCGAACTAGCAATTAAGCCTTACCATGGCCTTGTTATACCATTTAACTAAAGGGGCATTAAAAAAAGTATTTTTATAAATTTTCTTTTATTTCAGGAAATAAATCATATAAATTATATCCTAATAAATTATCAAAGTATTCTTTTAACTTATATGTTTCCTTTATATGATACACTGTATTTGAGTATGCACCTTTTCTAATTATAATATCAATTAATCTTTTATCAATTGTATAAACTTTACCACCTTGT
>USDC01000073.1 GCA_900553435.1 uncultured Mycoplasmatota bacterium | reverse complement strand
TTAATTTCATAATACACCTCAAAAAAACTACAGTTTTCTGTAGTTTATTTTAGTAAATCCTACCCCCCCCGCAATTTACGTTTGATTGGCAGTTTTTGTGTATATTGAAATAGAAAGATGTTTATATATTCTTGTTTATTTTCTTCTGTTTTCTCCAATAAGTTCAATATCATTTGTCAGTTGTTTAATTCTACTTATAATTCTTCTTGCTTTTACTTTGTCTGTTTTATCTTTTGTTGTACTTAAATGTTCTTCTAACTCTTCAATTGTAAAATTCGATGTAAAAAATGTAGTAAGTTCATTATCCATTCTATGTTGGAGTATTGTTCCTAGTATTTCATCTCTTGCCCATGCAGTATTGTTTTCTGCACCAATATCATCTATTAATAAAACTTCTGAATTCATTATTTCTTCTAATAAATCATTAAAACTATTATTACTAAAACTTCCCTTTATTTTATCTAAAAGTTTTGGATAATACACAATAACTGCATCAACGCCTTCTTTTGCAAGTTCATTTATTAAAGCAGAAATCATATAACTTTTTCCACTTCCGAAGTTACCATGCAAATAAAGGCCTTTCATTTTTTCATTGTTTTTAAATTTTTTTATCAATTCTGTAATATATTTAATTGTTTCTTTTCTTTCTTTATCTACAATTATTTCACTTAATTTTGCTTTTTTTAATGCTTTTGGAACTTCAAAATATATAGCTTCATTTTCTTTTTCCTTTATTTCTTCTTTTTGATACTTACAAGCAACATATGAAAAATTAAGTGTATTATTTTTCACTACTGGATAAAAATAATAACCCATTACTTCATTTCTACATTGTCCTAATCCTTTACAACTTTTACAGTTATTAAGCTCTTTAACTGAAGTCTCAAGTTTTGAAGTATATTTACATAATTCTTCTTCTTTTAAACCTGTTTTATTACATAGTTCTATAAAATCAGTGTCTTTAGTCGCAAGTGTAAACTCTCTTTTTAAAGCTAATTTCAGATCCTTTTTACTTTTTTTGTTATCATACATTTCATTAATATTTTTCATTCTTTATCACCCAAAATTCTTTAACATATCTAATTCCTCTTTTTCTGTTTCATCTAGTGGAGTTGATTCGATATTTTTATCAAACCATACTGGTGTACTAGTTTCTTTTTTGTTTTGATTAATATTTTTCTTTTTATATTTATTATGTTCTTTCTCAGCTATTTCCATTGCTTCTTTTGCTGTTTCAATATTAAGTCTTTTCCATTGTGATGCGATTGTATCTATATATGCTTTAGTAAGTTTATTATTATTTGTTTTAAGTACGTAGTCTATTAGTACATTTACTACTGCTGGGTTTAGTTTTAAATCAACTATTAAACTTTCTAAAATTTTCATATCTCTATCAGTTGGTTTTGCACCTTTATTTTTGGCTCTTAAAAATTCATAAGGACTGTTATTTTCAAAAACTTTTATTAGCTTTCCTTTATTTGAATTATCACCTTTAGGACTTCTTAAATAATCTGGTTGATGTTTAAAAATCAAACTTGGTAATTTATTATCATTATTAAATGTGTAGTATCTTCTAGCATTTGTTCTAAGTAATTCTTTTTCGATAAGTCCTTTTTCATTTAATGAAATTTTTATTAATTCACTCATAGTAACAGGATCAATATCATAAAGAAATGCTAAATTAATTATCAATTCTTTTGTAGTTTTATTAAAGGCTCTTTCATTAATGAGTCTTTTAGGTATAGAAGAAATTAAAAGATCAAAATCATAATCTAATTCATAATTAAGTTTTAATGTTTCTTTTTTTATAACATTTTCATTATCAAAATTGTAGTCTTTATAATTTCTGCTCTTAAATGTCATATCAAATGGTGTTGTTATATCTTCATAGTCTTTTAAATTAACTTTTGGCATTTTAAAGTAATTAATAAGTCTATTATATTCTTCTTTACCAACATAATTATATAAAACTATATTAAATATTGGATGATTAAAAAAATCATGTGCATCCATTGGAGAATAAAGTTCATAAACATATGAATTTATACTTCCACTTTTATAATATGTTTTTAAAAGACCTACCCCTTCTAGTTTTATTCTAGCAACTTTTATATCCTCTAAACTTAAATTCATCGCTGTCATTAAATGATAATGATTAAGTTCAGTTGTAATAAAACTTCCAGCTTTTAACTCATTATATAAAGTTAAATACAAAGTAACTGCGACATTACCTATTATAGGCATATAAAGCATAGTTAAAACAAGTTTATCATTTTCATTTAATAAACTTTTATTTATTACTACATAACTATCCGCAGGTAAAAGTGATTTAACTTTCATTTAAACACCTCTTATATTTATTGTATATTATTTAAATAAAAAAAGAAAGCTTTAGTTACTTTCTTCTTCTAGAAAAATTTAAATTTAAGTATGAAACAGATAGAACTCTACCTTGTTTAACATAATGCATATCTATTCCTATATTATTTAAGTAAAGCGTTGCTTTGTATATTTCTTTATATACTACTTCATCACTCTTAGTATTAGGTATTAAAAAATCTCTATACGTAATATGTCTTTTCTTTATTTCTTCTAAATCTTCTATTAAAAAATTATCTTCCATAATTAAGTATTAAAAAACAAGTTAAACCATGTATACACTAACTTGTTTTTTATCTCTACCTTTTCTTTCATATTTTACTTTACCATCAATTAATGAATAAAGTGTATGATCTTTTCCAATACCAACATTTGTTCCTGGATAGATTTTTGTTCCTCTTTGACGATAAATTATATTACCAGCTCTTACTATTTCACCATCAGCTTTTTTAGCGCCAAGTCTACGTCCAATAGAATCTCTTCCGTTTTTAGTAGAACTAACACCTTTTTTTGATGCGAATAGTTGTATATCTAATTTCATTTTAAAGTTCATAGGTATTCCTCCTTACTCATATATTTTTATATTGTTTTTATATTGTTTTTCTAATTCTTTTAACATTTCATATAAATTTAAAAGTAAATCATTAGTTATTTTATCTTTTTTTATATTAGTTATAGTTATCTCTTCTGTTTCCTCTTTCTTAATTGCATCTTTATCTATTTTATAAATTGCATTAACTGTCGTTATTAACATTGTAGAAGCAGAAGCGCAAACAATATCTTTTCCATAATCTGCATACTCAGTATGCCCATTAAATTTTATTTCTTTTATAATATTATTTTCTTTATTTACTCTTATTTTTAACATTTTAACCTTCTATTTTTTTAATTATTAATTTAGTATAAGGTTGTCTATGTCCCATTGTTTTTCTAAATTTCTTTTTAGCATTATAATGGAAAACTTTAATTTTTTTCTTTTTACCTTGTTTAACAACCTCAGCTGTTACTTTTGCACCTTTTACAGTAGGAGTTCCAGTTTTACCATTTACATATAAAACTTTATCAAAAGTCACAACTTCACCTGGGTTTTTATCTAGTTTTTCAACATATATTTCAGTTTTTTCATCAACTGCATATTGTTTTCCACCAGTTTCAATAATTGCTTTCATTTTATTACCTCCTTCAATCAGACTCGCCTTTAAGGTACATACTTGTTTTTAAAAACCTTTTTAGTGCGGTTGTAGAGAAAGATCTACAAACATATAAATTTTAACACAAGAGTTAGTTTTAGTCTAGTCTTTCTTGTGTTTTCTTGTAATTTCTTCCTTTTTCATTTGATTTATATATGCATTTAATCTTTTTTGTCCATGTGATTCACTTAAATCATACATTTTAGAAAGTAATTTGCTTTTATCTTTATTCTTTTTACCTACTTTTTTAAATGGATCTAAAGAAACTAACACATACATAATACTATAAATATCTCTATAAACATCATTTTCCATACATTTTTTTATAAAGTGATCAAACTCTTCATTAGTAAGTCTTTTAACGTTATCAGTATGCTTAAACTCTTTTGCTTTTATTTGTTCTTCAAAAGCAACTTCTCTTCCTAATTTATCAAGTTCTATGGCTGCTAAAAATTTGGTTTTATTTTTTCTAGCAACATTATTTTTGCTACACATAACTTTTCTAAATGCATCTTCATAGTAAATATAATTAGGATCATCTAACATCTTTAATACTTTTTTTATGTTTCCGCATTTTATAATCCCATCTAAAAGTTCAAAATCACTACTAAATTTCTCATCATTAAGTAAAGTAAGATATCCATTTATTATACTTCTTTCTCTAGCATTTTCTTCTGTTAATTCTTCTCTTAAATACCTTGAATTCTTCTCTATTATTTTATTATCTAATAATATAAGAAGATCATCTATGTTTTTTTTGTTTTTTAAACACATAATAGTTTTAGTTTTTTCTAAATTAAAATCAGTTACAAAATATGATAAATAACAAAGTTGTTGTTTTTCTAAACTATCAAAAGATAAAATATATTCTTTTAAAGCTGGATTTCTATAAATTTTTCCATTTTTTCTTATAGATTCCAATAACTCACTTTTTCTCATTTTCCCCTCCGTGAAAAGATATATTAACACAAAAGTTTAAATTTTTCTAGTTTTTTAGATAATATTTTAAAATATACTCTCTTTCATTATATATTTTATTATTAACAATAAAGTTATGTATTTTATTT
>USDC01000072.1 GCA_900553435.1 uncultured Mycoplasmatota bacterium | reverse complement strand
ATTTGCAAGCAAAGATATGAAAAATACCAATTTCGATTAAATAATTTAAAATATGAATTAAAATCTATAAATAAAGAATTTAAATTTCATGAATATAATCCTAAAAATATAACACTTACTTTTTCAAAAAAAAATAATATTTATACAGTTACTTTAAAAAACGAAGAATTAATCATTTTAAATGAAAAACATAATTTATCATTATATGAAATTGATGCATTAAAATTTTTACTTTTATCACTAAAAAAATATAGTGATAAACTAACAAAGATTGATGTCGGAGACAATAATCATTTATATTTGTTTTTAAAAAACAGTTACATAGTTACTAAATTAAATGACAATGAAATATTAGTTTTTAAAAAAAGTAATGAATGTGATGAATATAAAATATATATAGAAAATATTAAAACAAAAAGCAGAGAAGAAGTTAAAAAAGATAAAACAAATAAAAATTATGAATTAAGAAGTCTTGCAGAAGATATTAAAATTGATAAAAATAAACTTCCTATATTTATAAAATCAAAGATTAAAAAAGGAAACACTAGAAAAAGAAAAATTATAAAATCCTAGTGTTTTTTTGTAAATGTTTGTCAAAACAAATGTTTTTTACGTAAATATTTAGTATAATAATAAAAAGGAGAGAAAAAAATGAAAAACGTTGTAGTATTAGGTGGAGGAAATGGGATGTCTACATTACTAAAGGGCTTAAAATTATTTCCTATTAAAATAACAAGTGTTGTAACAGTATCTGATACTGGAAAAAGCACCGGAAGATTAAGAGAAGAATTTAATATGCCCGCAGTAGGGGATATTAGAAGAGTTATAGTCTCTCTTAGTGAAAATGAAAAATATGTAGACAAACTTTTCAACTATAGATTTAATACAAACAGTGATTTAGATGGACATACAATAGGAAATTTACTTTTAACTGCTGCGACTGAAGTAAACGGAAGTTTATCAAAAGGAGTAGAGTACCTTTCAGATGTTTTAAGCCTTAAGGGTACAGTTCTACCACTAACAGAAGATAATGTTGAATTAATGTGTGAAACAACAAATGGAAAGATAATTGAAGGAGAAGAAAATATTACTAAATCAAACAGTAAAATAAAGAGAGTTTTTTATAAAGAAAATCCTAAAATCAATGAAAAAGTAATTAACGATATTAAACATGCTGATTTAATCATTTTAAGTATGGGAAGTATTTATACCTCAGTTATTCCTAATTTATTATGCGATGAGGTAAAAAAGGCAATTGATGAATCTAAAGCAAAGGTTTTATATATCCTAAATTTAATGACTCAACCTGGTGAGAGTGAAAACTTTAATGCATCTAAACATATTGAAATATTAAATGAATATCTAGGAAATAAAAAAATCTCATTAGTTTTAGCTAATAATGGAAAAATCAGTAAAAAAATAAGAAAAAATTATTTAGTAAAAGAACAAAAGGACCCAGTTTTTTTAGATAACAAATTTTTAAAAAATGAAAATATAAAAATAAAGCTTAACGATTATGTAAAACTTGAAAATGATACTTTAATACATAATGTTGAAGCTTTAGCTTTAGATATCTATTCTTATTTATTATTTAATAGATTTAATTAATTCTTATGTTTTCTATATATTTTTCTTTATTTCTTTTCCTAATAATATTTTCTTTTTGACTATTTTCCTCATCTAAAAATGCATAAGTAGTAGAATAACAAACTTTATTAGTAAGATATGTTTCTTTTAAGTCAAAAATAATTGCATTTTTAACAAGTTTTTTTTCTTCTAAATTTATTAGATAGTCTACTAAATTTAGAAGTTTTTCTTTTTCTTCATTTTTTTTACTTAAACTTAAATACAAATAATATTCTTTAAGTAAATGTATAAATGAAGTACATAAATACTTAGAACCAATAAGTATGTTTATATCGTTTTCTATAATACTTTCTGTTAATTTTAGTTCTTTTAAAATTTCTTTATATTTAAACATAACATATTATACAAATAAAAATATAATACCAGAAAACATACTAGCAAGTAGTGCGATTATCACTACCCAAACTGCAACTTGTTTAATAATTTTTTTAGTTTTTGATTTCATTATTTTTCCTTTCTAACCCCATAAAATATTATTTTATTCTTCAAAAAATTACATAATTATTTTATCATTTAACAATTAATTTATCAATATTTATGTAATAAATTTAAAAAACATGAATATCTTTAATTAGGTGAAAATATGAAGAAAATAAAAAAATATTTGTTTTTAATTTCATTGTTATTACTTGGAGTACTTTTTGGTATTATTTTTATTAATATTATTAGTGAAGTGGACAAGCTTATTATAAAAAACGAGTTAAATGAATTTATAAGTTTAATAAATAAAAATGAAATATCTATTTCCTCTTCTTTTTTAAATGCATTTAGTGAAAATATAATAATGTTTTTTATAATTTGGTGTAGTGGTTTTATTTTTATATTATTACCAATTTCATATTTTATTGTATTTTATAAAGGTTTTATTACTGGTTTTTTATTATCAAGTTTAATATATATCTTTAAAATAAAAGGTTTATTTTATTTTTTAATATTTGTATTTCCAACTGAAATATTAAGTATATTATTTTTAATATTCTTTGTATTTATAATTTCAAAATTTTCAAAGAAATTCTTACTTATTATTTATAAAGATAATTCATATGATTTAAAAAAATTAATAAAAAAGTATTTTTTACTTTTAATAGGTGTAATTATAATATGTATAATATTAAGTTTATTAGAGATATTTTTAAACTATTTTTTAATTAAAACATTTATTTAACTTTACAACCATATAAAATGTAGTATAATAATTACTACATAGAAAAAGGAGGAAAAAATGAATCCAACAATAGCTAAGATAGTTGATGATAGATTATATAAGGATTTTTATGTAACAGTATATTTTAAAGATTTAGATGCATTAAATGATAGACCAAGTATTATAGAAGAACTTAGATTTTTATCTTTAAATGAAACTGATGTAGAGATTGTTAATGAAAATGATATTAGTAATGTAGATATTTTACATACTTTTGGAAGAAGCAAAAAAATGACTTTAGAAAAAATGGTAAGAACAGAACTAAGAGTTCAAAGTAAAACGAACAAAAATGAATTTTCAAAAGTAAATAAAAAGTAACCAATTATAAATTGGTTTTTTTAATTAAATATTATATAATTAAAGAAGGTGATTTTAATGAAAGTTGTAGTTGGAATGAGTGGAGGAGTAGATTCTGCAGTTAGTGCCTACTTACTTCAAAAAGATGGATATGAAGTCGTAGGGTTATTCATGAAAAACTGGGATAGCAATATTAATAATGATATTGAGGGAATAACTGATGATATTTGCCCGCAAGAACAAGATTATAAAGATGCAAAGGAAGTATGTGACACTATAGGTATTCCTTTATATAGAGTGGACTTTATCAAAGAATATTGGGATAATGTTTTTACTTATTTTTTAAATGAACTGAAAAAAGGAAGAACACCTAACCCAGATGTAATGTGCAACAAATATATAAAATTTGATTTATTTATAAAAGAAGCAAAAAAACTAGGCGCAGAAAAAATTGCAACTGGACACTATGTAAGAATAAAGAACGGAAAACTATTAATGGGAATAGATAAAAATAAAGATCAAACTTATTTTTTAAGTATGTTAAGTAAAAAACAACTTGAAAACGTTTTATTTCCAGTTGGAGTATATACAAAAGAAGAAGTAAGAGAAATTGCAACAAAACAAAACATTCCAGTAGCTAAAAAGAAAGATTCTACAGGTATTTGTTTTATTGGAGAAAGAAACTACCAAAAATTTATAGCTAATTATTTAAAGCCTAATCCTGGAGATATAATTAACGTTGAAACAAAAGAAGTTATAGGAACACATAAAGGCTTAATGAATTATACTATTGGTCAAAGAAGAAATGTAGGTTTAAGTGGAGATGAAAAAAGACATTATGTTTGTGGTAAAAACGTAGAAAAAAATGAATTATATGTTGCATATGGAGAAGACAATAAATACCTAACTTCAAATGAAGCAGTAATAACTGACATGAACTTTATATCAGGAGAAAAACCACTAAAAGCGCAAGCAAAGTTTAGATATCGTGGACCATTAATTAATGTTGACATAGAATATTTAGAAAATAACAAAATAAAGCTAAAATATACTGAAGCAAAATCAGTAACTCCAGGACAAATTTGCGTTTTATATAAAGATGAAGAATGTATTGCTGGAGGTATAATAGACGAAGTAAGAGTGGGTGGTAAAAAACTTTGGTACTTGGATTAAAAAAATAAAAATATATACAACTTTTAAATTTTAGAAAACGAAAAAACGTAATATATAAAAATTTTTGTTTAAAGAAAAAAAGAATAATTGAAAGAAATGTAATTCAATTATTCTTTTTCTGTACTTTGACATAGCTTTTTTACTTTGATATAGTCTAACTGTGGACTTACTTTAAATGCTCTGGCTCTAAAAAATAATATGGGGGTTTTGGAGATTTAAAGGAGGTGACACTATGGTATATTTAATATTACTTGCAATAATTATTTATATCGTTACCTTAGGTTTTAACTCTAAGGATAAATAAAAAACTCCCTAGAAATAGGGAGCTCAAACCTTAGAGCCAGACTGAAGAGTCCACTCATACTTA
>USDC01000071.1 GCA_900553435.1 uncultured Mycoplasmatota bacterium | reverse complement strand
TGGTTTAAAATCTGGAAAAGTTATTAATAAAAATAACAGTGTTGTTCATAAAGCAAAAATTAGAAAAAATAGATTTAATGAAATTAAAGAATTATGGTCTATATTAAATAGAAAATACTTTATTTCTTATTCTAAAATCAGTGATGATGAGGTAATAAAACAACTTGTAAATATTCTGAAATCAGGTATTGAAGGAACCACAGAATTCATTAGTTATGAAAATAAAATAATAACTGACGAAAGTGGTGCATTTATGGTAAGGGAAGCAGGTACAGAGTATGGTGTATATGAAGATACAATTCCATATAATGTATTTCTAAATAAAATATATAATAATACAAATATACCAATAAAAATATTGCATAATGCTCTTGTTGAATTTAGCAACAAGAGAATATTAAGAGATTCTTTTTTCAACAATAATACATTGATAAATTTTATAAATAAGATAAATAATTGGAAACATGAAACATTATTTGGAAAATTTAGATACTCATCAACTTCTTTGGAAAATGAGGAAACAGCACTGACTGATAAAGATGGGAATCCTAAAGAGTATGTTACTGACGGAACTCTTGGGGTAGGTTATAGTGAGGAAGACAAACCAAGTGATAAATATTTATATGATATTTGTTTATATGACTCTGAACTTGAAAAGAAAAATATAATGTTAGATAACGATGAAGTGATTGTTTTTGGCAAAATTCCTTCAAGAAGTATTCGAATACCTCTTATTGATGGTGCCAGCTATAGCCCTGACTTTATGTATGTTGTTAAAAGAGATAATGATATTAAAGAAATTAATTTAGTTATAGAAACAAAGGACTATAAAACAGAAGAAGATATTCCATCAGATCAAAAATATAAAATTAAATGTGCTGAAAGATTTTTTGAACAATTAAAAGAAGATGGTTATGATGTTAAATTCAGAGTACAAATAAATAATACACAAATATCAAATTTAATAAGAAATTTATAAATGTATTTATTTAAATTAAGAAGTATGATACAATATTAATTGTGATTTGAAAGTAGGCAATAACTGGATAATTACAATTAATAATAGCAGTTGAAATAATACTGTGTGCTCAAATTTATGGGACGTTGGGAGATTTGCAAGCAAATAAATGCTATGCTGGATGTTTGTGGTGCTGAGCCAGTCAAGCTGTCTCATCACCTACAAACATTATTCCATCATACCACTGGAAAGCTAAATGCGAAGAGGTTAACTAAAACATCGGTCGTGTCACCTTTTATTTATTTTCAATAATTAAATAGGAGGTGAAAAAAGTGAGATTTAAAATGAGCAAAAAGGTAAATGAGATTATTATCTCTTTCCAAAATAAATTAAAAAAGATAAAGCCATTTGATTCTATAATAGTATTTATACTTATTATGGGTTATTACGACTTTGGAGTTTTCCAAAGTATTGCAATTATTATGTATATTGTTTATAAGATCTATTCGAATAAATCAAATTTTAATAATAAGGTGGCATTCTCATAACGAGCGAAGTATTGTCTTTTAATTAACCGTTGAAGCGCATTTAGCGCTTTTTCCTTTTTAGAGGTGACAATATGATAGCAAATACAGTGTATAAAAATGGCTTATATGCATGTTATAGTAAAAGAAAATTAGCTAAATTATTATCAAATAAAGATTTAAAAGTATATACAAAAGAAATAAGAAATCCTGATTATCATTTTTTAAACAAAAAAAGAACATTTTATCAATCTAAGGTAACTAAAGAGATATTTGATAAAAAACCAACCGATTATACACCAAGTAAGTATAGAGAGTTCAGTGATAGTTGTGATAAGCATAAAAAAGTATTAAGACAAATTTGTTTTTATTTATCTCAAATAGAAATGCCAAAATATTTATTTTCAAAGAAAGAAAGTGATTATAAAAGAAATGCTTTATATCATATTGGTAATACCAAATTTATATTATTAGATATAAATAGTTTTTTTCCAAATTGTAAATTTAAGCGTGTTAAGGACTTCTTTGCTAAAGAGTCTGGATTACATATGGTAAAAGAGAAAAAAGATAAAGATGGTAATATAATCGTTTATGAAAGTGATGTGGCAGATAGAATGGCAAAAATTGTTACAATTCCTATCGAATCTTCAGCTACTGGTGAAAGAATTATTCCGCAGGGATATCCAACCAGTCCTATAGTTAGCTTTTTATCTTATAAGGAAATGTTTGATAAAATAAATAATGTAGCCATAAAATATAATTGCAAATTTAGTACATATGTTGATGATTTATCGTTTTCTTATAAAGATAGTACTTTTGATCCTAATGATTTAATTACTGAAGTTAGTAGTATTTTGAACGATTATAGTCACTCAATTAGTGAGAAAAAAATTAAGATAATTGATATAGAAAAAGAACTAGGTCCAAATGAACAATTAATATTGCCATTAATTACAGGATTAACAGTTAAAAGATATTGCGTAAGGGCTTCAAAAAAGATGCATTCAAAAATGAATAAACTATTTAATAAGTTTGTTTCAATGGGTGAACCTAAAAATGAATTTGAATACATAAAAAAGTGGAAATGCTTTATTTCTTTAAATGGAATGTTTAATACAATAGAATATGTGGAACCGTCGTCGACAAGAAAGAATAGGGAACATATAAAGAAAGTAATTGATAAGAATAAAAAGAATTATGCTTTTCATGTAAAGGTTCAAAGAGTTGAACAATTAAAATATGAAAGAAAAATATTTGATGCATATAAAAATGGCACATTAACAGAATTTATAAATAAAAATAAAAAAAAATTAATAGATTATAAATAATTTTCAAATATTGTCGAACGATTACTAATTGATATATAAGTAATTGGTGTTATAATTGTTTTAGTTACTTGGGAATGTGGCTAATGAAACATATAGTGTCTTTAATATAAAGACACAGACTAAATAAGTAAATAACCTATATTTTAAAGTTCCTAATATGAGAACTGATACATATTTGTTCCAACAAACAAGTTTGGATAATCTTCCCTTGTTTTTGTAGTGGAGTGATATGTCCAGTTCTTTTTATGTGTTCCTAAAACTAACTGGTAAAGAAAGGAGGATAAGGGACAAGTATAGATAATCTTATATTCTTATATGAAATGGATAAAGAATATATAAATTTTATAAATGTAATATTACCAACCAGTATTTTAGGAGATAATAATTTAACACCTTTAGAAAAGTTGTTATTAATAAGCATATTGTCCCTTTGTAAACAGAAAGGATATTGTTGGGCCACTAATGAATATTTTGCGAAATTATTTAATGTTAGAAAGCAAACAATATCGAAAAGTATAAGTAGTTTATCTAAAAATAATTATATTGAGTTAAAATTTGATAATAGTGAAAAAAACAATTCTAAACGTATTATAAGAATATCAGAGGCATTAACAAAAATCATATTAGGTATTAAAGAAAATATGAACACTAGTGTTAATAAAAATCATAACCAATATAATAAATATAATAATAAAAAGAAAAATATAATCAATGAAATATATACACGTGATGAAGAGGGTAACGAGTATTGGCATGGAAAGAGAATTGAATCAAAAGAAGCAACACAAGAAGAAATTGAAGAATTAGAGAATTTATTAAAAGAATTTAGAGATTAAAGGAGGAAAGTAAATAAATGAATAATAAAGTCATAAATTTAAATGAGGTGGCTTTATGTTTAATATAACTGAAACTTTTAAAAAGGATTCTCTTAATTTAACTGAATTGGTATATGAGTTTATAAAAAGTGCGATCAATAATGATCAGCAGGCTCGTAAAATTTAGCTATTTATGGTATGCTATAGATGGCTTTAAATTGTTATACAATAAGAAAGGAGAAGAGTTAATTTGTATAACACTTTAATAGGACAAAATCGAGTCTTTAAAGCAGCAATATATATAAGATTATCTGAAGCAGATGAAGGAAAAGCTTACGAATCTGATAGTGAGAGTGTCCTTAATCAACGAAATATGCTAATGAAGTTTGTAAAAGATAATGGTTTTATTTTTGTAGATGAATATGTCGACGATGGCTATTCTGGAACTGATTTTGAAAGACCTGGATTTATGCGTATGATTGAAGCTATTAAAAATAAAGAAATAAATCTAGTTATAGTAAAGGATTTATCTAGGTTAGGTAGAGATCATATAATGACAGGTTATTATATAGAAACTTTTTTTCCAGAAAATGGAATAAGGTTTATATCTTTACAAGAAGGATATGATAATGCGGTAAATCAAGCTAGTAACGATTCATCAACATTTATAATTGCTTGTAATGATTATTATAGTAAACAAAATTCCATTAAAATTCGCAATGTTTTAAATGATAAGAGAAGAAATGGTAAATTTATTGGAAGTATGCCGAGTTTCGGATATATGAGAGATCCAGAAGACAAAGGTCATTTAATACCAGATCCAGAATATGCACCAGTTGTTAAGAAAATATTTGAAATGGCCTCAAATGGTGTTGGTGTATCTGACATAACTTCATATTTAAATGATAATCATATTAAGACTCCTAGTAGTCTTAAAAGGAAAAATCCTAATGCTAAATCTAAATATAATCCTGTATGGACTATTTCATCAGTAAAAAAAATATTAAAAAATCAGATGTATGTGGGTGATATGGTACAAAGTGTACAAACTAAAGTATCATATAAATCCAAAAAGAAAA
>USDC01000070.1 GCA_900553435.1 uncultured Mycoplasmatota bacterium | reverse complement strand
CTTGAAATATGAATTAGTAGATAGGTGTCCTGGAGGCCGGAGGTCTTCGGACACCCACTTGAAAATACGTTTAAAGAGTTTATGAAAAATACTTTAATTTTAACTCAGTAACGGACAGTTTTGATAAAACACCCGAAATATAGTGGCAAAATAGATATCAAAATTCGTCCAATAACTTAGATATCATAAATAAATAGCTGATTTTTATGTT
Source organism: uncultured Mycoplasmatota bacterium (assembly GCA_900553435.1). GTDB lineage: Bacteria > Bacillota_I > Bacilli_A > RF39 > UBA660 > UMGS1611. The sequence goes on along the minus strand of USDC01000070.1, from coordinate 4,534 downwards.
TAGGAAATGGAAAAAATTTCATTTGAAGTATGAAAAATGAGATTTTTTTGTTATTAAAACATCATAAAAAGTATTTAATGTAAATCATTAAATAAAGTAAAATATAAATTTAGGAATAGTTTATACATCATAAAGTTTAAAAGTGAAAGGAACTCTATAATGTTTATTAGAATTTATGAATAATTTAAATAGTCTTAAAGTAGCTTGAAATAGAGAAAGTACTCTCTAAATTTTCCATCTTTAGTTTTTTTAACAGCTTTGAAGCCTAAGTTTTTATGACATTTAGAGTTTTTAGAAATATCAATACCTAGACAAGTTAAAAATATGACACCAATACAAACAAGAGAGTATAAGTTATCAAAAGCGTGTAAGGATTTAAGCCCAGTTTTTTCTAAATTAAAATCATTAGACTTTTGATTTTTAAAAATAGTTTCTATAGAGCCAAAACGATAGGAATAGTATCTTTTAGCTCTATTAGGTTCTACATTAGAAATTAAAAACCAGCGCTGTTCATGTTCATCACTTTTACCTATAGTTAGATTATAATTAAACTTATTTTTAGTAAAAAGTAAATTTTTAAAAAAACTAGAGTGATACTTGTAAGAAGGAATTTTATGTATATTAGTCCAAATATAATGTTGTTCTTTATTGTCAAAGTAGAAAATCTTAAAGTTATCTTTACATCTAAAAACAAAAGAATCTTGTAAAACTTTATCAATAAAATGAAATAAAGGAAAGTAGTTGCCAAACCATCTATCAGCTAACCAAACAATATTAATATTAGGATCAGATAATTTAAAAAGATTATGAACATATAAAATAGAAGATTTAATATAATGAAATTTAAAAGCTTCACCATGAGTTATATGATTTTTACCGTAAAAAGAATGAAAGAATAAAGGGATACCTTGTTTACCAATACGTAAAGAAATCATAAGGATAGTAAATTTAGTTTTAACATACATATGGTCAATGAATAAGTAGATTCTATTGTCATTATGTTTGACTTTGTAGTTAGAGATGACATATTTAATAACATTATCAAAAAGAGAGTGGAAATTATAATTTTTGTTATTTAAGAAACGAGAAATTCTTTTTAAAATAGAATCAAAATTAATGTTGTTATATTTGTAAGAAAGAATGGAAGCGATTTTATCGAAGTTAACAGAATTAGAAGAAATTAAGGAAGTAAAAAAGTCAGAAAGGAAATTTTTTTGATTTTTAGAAAGAGAAGAATCGACATTAGAAAATAAAGAATTAAAATTAAAGGTTGAAAAATCAAAATTATTATTATACAATTTAAACATAAAACAACTCCTTTATTATTTGATTTTTACAACTTAATTATAAAGAGTTGTTTTATTTATGTCAAAAAAAGCTAAATAAGAAGAATTAAATAAAATAGATAAGATATGTCATTTAACTCTTTTTTAAAAACTGTCCGGTAATGAGTATATATTAGAAAAATAATAAATATTAACTAAAAAAATATAACTTTGTATAAAAAATTACATTTTTTAATTAGAAAAAAACGTACAAAATGTACGAAATATATATAAAGTGTACAATTTTAACGAAATATGTTAAATCTTAATAATAACAATATTAAATTACTTTCACTTTATGCAGTGTTTTGTATAACTAAGAGTTAGAAAATAACTCTTTTTTTGTGTAAATAAAATGAAAACCAACTGGAAAAATATGTTAAATAATTAAATATTTATATTATAATTATTTATATAGTAGGTAAGCTATTATTAGGAGGAAAGTATGATTAGAGTAAAAAGTGAAATTGGAAAATTAAGGAAAGTATTATTACATAGACCTGGTAATGAACTTTTGAATTTAACACCAGATACATTAGAAAGATTATTATTTGATGATATTCCTTATTTACCAGAAGCTATAAAAGAACATGATGCTTTTGCTAAAACTTTAATTTTAAATGGGATAGAAGTTGTCTATTTAGAAGAGTTAATGACGGAAGTTTTAGAAAAAAGTGTTGAAATCAAAGAAAAATTTATTAAGCAATTTGTATTTGAAGCAGGTATTAAAACACCAAAATATAAGACAATAGTATATGATTATTTAAATTCGTTTACTGACATGAAGAGTTTGGTTTTAAAAACAATGGAGGGAATACAATATAAAGAATTAGATAGAAAAAAAAGGGAAATAGAAAAGTCTTTAGTAGATTTAGTTAGTGAAGAAAGCAAATTTATCGCAGATCCTATGCCTAACTTATATTTTACAAGAGATAATTTTGCATCAATTGGAACAGGTGTTAGTTTAAATAAAATGTATTCAGTAACAAGAAATAGAGAAACAATTTATGCAGAATATATATTTAATTATCATGATGATTATAAAGACACAAGACTTTATTATAATAGAACCTATAATTATCATATAGAAGGTGGAGATATATTAAATTTAAATAATGAAGTAATCGCAGTTGGTATTTCTCAAAGAACTACAGCTGAAGCAATAGATGAACTAGCTAAAAATATATTTAGGGATAAGACAACACAAATTAAGAAAATTCTTGCTTTTAGAATTCCAAGTTCAAGAGCATTTATGCATTTAGATACTGTTTTTACGCAAATTGATTATGATAAATTTACTTATCATCCTGGGATTATGGAAACCTTACAAGTTTTTGAGATAACAGAGGGAGATATACCTGAAAGTGATGAGGATTTAAATGTTAAAGAAATAGATGATAGCTTGGAAAATATTTTAAGTAAATATCTAAATAGAAAAATAACACTTATTCCATGCGCTGGAGGAGATAAAGTTGCAAGCGAAAGAGAACAATGGAATGATGGAAGCAATACTTTAGCAATCGCACCAGGTGTGGTTGTTGTATATGACAGAAATAATATAACTAATCAAGTTTTAAGGGAAAATGGTATTAAAGTAATAGAAATGCCAAGTGCTGAACTTTCAAGAGGACGTGGTGGTCCAAGATGTATGAGTATGCCGCTTATTAGGGAGGATGTATGTTAGAAAAAAGAGATTTTTTAAAAATATTAGATTTTTCTAAAGAAGAATTAAGATATTTAATAGATCTAAGTGAGGAATTTAAAAGAAAAAAACATAATAATGAGCCACATGAATATTTAAAAGGAAAAAACATAGTTCTTTTATTTGAAAAAGACTCAACTAGAACTAGATGTGCATTTGAAGTAAGTGCATATGACCTAGGAATGAATGCAACATATATTGGTCCAACTGGTAGTCAAATGGGGAAAAAAGAAAGCATCTCAGATACTGGAAAAGTCTTATCTAGAATGTATGATGCAATAGAGTATAGAGGCTTTTCTCAAAGTGTTGTAGAAGAACTCGCAAAAAGCTCTACTGTTCCTGTATATAATGGACTAACTGACTTGTCACATCCTACACAAATGTTAGCTGACTTTTTAACAATAAAAGAAAATTTTGATGAAATAAGAGGTTTAAACTTTGTTTTCATGGGAGATGCTAGAAACAATGTTGCTCGTTCACTTATGATTATGTGTGCTAAAATGGGAGTTAATTTCACTTGTGTTGCACCATCTTCTTTATTTCCAGATAATGAACTAGTTGAAACGGCTAAAAGAATTGCTTCTTTAGAAAATTCTACAATAACCTTAACAGAAGATGTTGATTCTGGAACTAAAAATGCAAATATTATTTATACAGATGTATGGGTTTCAATGGGAGAAGAAGAAAGTATCTGGGAAGAAAGAATTAATCTTTTAAAAGATTATCAAGTAAACAAAACTATTATAGAAAACGCAAATGAAAATGTAATATTTTTGCATTGCTTACCTTCATTTCATGATACTAATACAACTATAGGTAAAAAAATATATGAAAAATTTGGTATTAGTGAAATGGAAGTAACTGATGAGGTATTTAACAGTTCTTATTCTAAAGTTTTTGATCAAGCAGAAAATCGACTTCATACTATAAAAGCGTTAATTTATGCGACGTTAAAATGAAAAAAAGAATAGTAATAGCTTTAGGCGGAAATGCCTTAGGAAAAACTTTAGAAGAACAGAATGAAAAAATAAAAAATACTGCTAAAAACATAGTAGATTTAATAAATTATGGACTTGAGGTAATAATTACACATGGAAATGGTCCTCAGGTTGGAATGATTAATGATGCAATGGAACTTTCTCATGAAAAAATTGGTACAATTGAAATGCCTTTTGCTGAGTGTACGGCAATGAGTCAAGGATATTTGGGATATTTTTTACAAAGAGCAATTAACACAGAACTAGAAAAAAGAAATATTTTAAAAAAATGTATAACTATAGTCTCGGAAGTGCTTGTTGATAAAAATGATGAAGCATTTAATAATCCAACCAAACCAATTGGTGTTTTCTATACTAAAGAAGAAGCAGTAAAAAAAGAAAAAGAAGATGGTTTTATATATAAAGAAGATGCAGGAAGAGGATATAGAAGAGTAGTTGCATCGCCACAACCTGTCAAAATAGTAGAGTTAGATACAGTTAAACAATTAGCTGACAGTGGAACTATAGTG
>USDC01000069.1 GCA_900553435.1 uncultured Mycoplasmatota bacterium | reverse complement strand
TTAAAATTAATTATATTAGTCATTTTGAAAATCAATTAGATATAAAATCTAAAATTAAAAATTCACTTGAAAGAGATGTATTATATAAAAAAACACACATAGGAGTCCATAGAGATGAATTTGAAATTCTATATAATGATGAACTTGCTAAAGATTTTGCTTCACAAGGACAACAAAAAATGATTTTATTGATTATGAAACTAGCTGAAATGTCTATATTTACAAATAATTATAAATTAAAACCTATATTGCTTTTAGATGATTTATTTAGTGAATTAGATTTAGAAAATCAAAATAAGTTAGTTGATTTTCTTGGTAAAAAATCTCAAATATTTGTTACAACAACAGATTTAAATAATATCAAAAATAAAAAAAATATTAATATTATTGATTTAAATATGAGGAGGAAGAAGTATGAAAAATAATGATTATAGCGCAGAAGATATTCAGGTATTAGAGGGATTAGAAGCTGTAAGAAAAAGGCCTGGTATGTATATTGGTACAACAGGAGAAAGAGGTCTTGTCCATTTAGTATGGGAAATTGTTGATAATTCTGTGGATGAAGCATTAGCAGGTTATTGTGATGATATTGAAATATATATTAATAAAGATAATTCAATAACTGTAAAAGATGATGGACGTGGTATACCTACTGGAATTCATCCTAAAACTGGAATTTCAACTGTTGAAACAATTTTTACAGTTTTGCATGCAGGTGGAAAATTTGGTGGGAAAGGTTATAAAGTAAGTGGAGGACTACATGGTGTTGGGGCAAGTGTAGTAAACGCACTTTCAACTTGGTCAGAAGTAAAAATTTACCAAAATGGAAAAGTTTATTTTCAAAGATTTGAAAATGGTGGAAAGCCAGTTAAAAAATTGGAAGAAATAGGGGATTGTGATTTAGATAGAACTGGTACAACAGTAACTTTTAAACCTGATCCTGAAATTTTTAAAGAAACAACTGTGTTTAATTATGATATTTTAAAACAAAGAGCAAGAGAATTAGCATTTTTAAACAAAGGATTAAGAATAATCTTAATTGATGATAGAGAAGAAGATAAGAAAGATGAATTTATTTATAATGGTGGAATAATTGAATATGTTAGAATGCTAAATAAAACCAAAACTCCTATTCATGATGACATTATATATGTTGAAGGAGAAGAAGATGGAATTGAAATAGAAGTAGCATTTCAATATAATGATAGTTATAATTCAACTATTTATTCATTTACTAACAATATTCACACTCATGAGGGTGGAACACATGAAGATGGAGTAAAAAATTCATTAACTAGAATCATTAATAATTATGCAAGAAAAACAGGATTATTAAAAGAAAAAGATGACTCTTTATCAGGCGAAGATGTAAGAGAAGGTTTAACAATGATAATTTCTTGTAAGCATCCTGATCCTCAATTTGAAGGTCAAACAAAGACTAAATTAGGAAATATTGAAGTAAGGAAAATATCATCTGATGTTTTTAGTAATGGATTAGAAAGATTTTTAATGGAAAATCCAAATGAAGCAAAAACTATAATTGAAAAAAATATGACAGCTGCTAGAGCAAGAGTTGCTGCAAAAAAAGTAAGAGAATTAACTCGTAGAAAAGGAGATTTAGATGTAGTAAATACTTTTGGAAAACTTTGTGATTGTAAAAGTAAAGATGCGTCTATTAGTGAGTTATTTTTAGTCGAAGGTGATTCAGCGGGTGGTTCAGCTATAAAAGGAAGAGACGGCATAACTCAAGCAATTCTTCCATTAAGAGGAAAAATATTAAACGTAGAAAAGGCTAGAATAGATAGAGCCTTATCAAACGAAGAAATAAGAACAATTATTACTGCTTTAGGTACTGGTATTGGAGAAGAATTTGATATTTCAAAGTTAAGATATAATAAAATAATAATAATGACAGATGCAGATGTTGACGGTTCACATATTAGAGTATTATTATTAACATTGTTTTATAGATTTTTTAGACCTATTGTTGAAGCAGGGCACGTATATGCTGCTCAACCTCCATTATTTGTTATAAAACATGGAAAAACAATAAAATATGTATTAAGTGAAGAAGAAAGAGATGAATATTTATCAACATTATCTCCTAATACAAAAAGAGAAATTACAAGAATGAAAGGTCTTGGAGAAATGGACGCAGAAGAACTTAATGAAACAACAATGGATATAAATAAAAGAATATTAAGGCAAATCACAGTAGATGACGTTATCGCAGCAGACGAAGTGTTTAATAAACTAATGGGAGAAGAAGTAGAACCAAGAAGAGAATTTATTGAAACAAATGCACCTTATGCACAAAATTTGGATATATAGGAGGTAAAAAATGGATAAATTGAAACAAAATAACATTGTAAAAGAAGTTGAAGATTCATTTATTGATTATTCTATGAGTGTTATAACATCACGTGCTTTACCAGATTTAAGAGATGGTTTAAAACCTGTTCATAGAAGAATTCTTTATTCAATGTATGAATCAGGATATACGCCAGATAAAATTCATAAAAAATGTGCTAGAATTGTTGGGGATGTTATGGGTAAATATCACCCTCATGGTGATTCAAGTATATATGAAGCAATAGTAAGAATGGCACAAGATTTTTCTTACAGGTATATGTTAGTGGATGGTCACGGTAACTTTGGTAATATAGAGGGTTATGGTGCAGCTGCGATGCGTTATACTGAAGCTAGATTATCAAAAATATCTTTACAACTTTTAAGAGATATTAATAAAAATACAGTAGATTTTACTACAAACTTTGATGAGTCTGAGAAAGAACCATTAGTTTTACCATCAAGATTTCCAAATATTTTAGTAAATGGTACTACAGGTATAGCTGTAGGTATGGCAACAAATATACCTCCTCATAATTTAGGTGAAGTAATTGATGGGTGTATTGCTTATATTGATAATCCAGATATTGATGTAACAGGATTAATGCAATATATAAAAGGACCAGATTTTCCAACAGGGGCGACTATTCTTGGAAATTCAGGAATAAAGAAAGCATACGAGACAGGAAGAGGCTCAATAACTGTAAGAAGTAAAGCTGAAATTGAAGAAAAAAATGGTAGACAATATATAATTATTCATGAAGTACCATATGGAGTAAATACTGCAGATTTAAAATCAAAAGTTGCGGACTTAGTCCACAATAAGGTAATTGAAGGAATTTCAGACTACCATTCTGATTTAAAAGATGGAATTAAAATAACAATAACTTTAAAAAAAGATGCAAATGCACAAGTTATATTAAACAAATTATATAAACATACTCCATTACAATCTAATTATGGAATTATTTTATTAATGTTAGATCAAGGAGTTCCAAAAACGTTAGGATTAAAAGACATTATATCAAAATATGTTGATTTTCAACGTGAAGTTATTATTAGAAGAACAAAATTTGATTTAGATAAAGCAGAAGCAAGAGTTCATATTCTACAAGGATTAATGATTGCATTAGACAATATAGATGAAGTTATAAAAATAATAAGAGGAGCTAGAGAGGACGAGGAAGCTAAAAGCAAATTAATAAATAGATTTAATTTAACTGAAATTCAAGCTAATGCAATTCTTGAAATGAGATTAAGAAGATTAACTGGCCTAGAAAGAAATAAAATAGAAGAAGAATTAAAAGAATTAGAAAAACTAATAGCTAATTTAAATGATATATTAAGTAGTGATAAAAAAGTTTTAAATGTAATAAAAGAGGAATTAATTGAAATAAAGGAAAAATATTCTGATGAAAGAAGAACAAATATAGATATGACAGCTATAGAATATATTGAAGATGAGTCTTTAATTCCAGAAGAAGATGTAGTAGTTGCTATAACTAAAAATAATTATATTAAAAGAGTAACATCTGATACATTTAGATCTCAAAACAGAGGTGGCGTAGGTATTAAAGGAATAACAACAAATGATGAAGATTATGTAGAGGACATAATTAATCTTGGAACACATGATTATATATTATTTTTCTCTAACAAAGGAAAAGTTTATAGATTAAAAGGTTATGAAATCCCAGAGTTTTCAAGAAATTCAAAAGGAATACCTATAATTAATTTATTACAAATAGAAAAAGATGAAATAATTAATGCTGTATTAAAAGTTGTTAAAGGAGAACCATCTAAAAACATTATTTTTGCAACAAAGCATGGTGTAGTTAAGCGAACTAGTCTTGAAGATTTTGTTAACATAAGACAAAGTGGAAAAATTGCTATTAATTTAAAAGAAAACGATGAATTAATTTCAGTAGCAAAATCTAATGGTGAAGACGATATAATGGTTTGTTCTTCAAATGGAAGAATGTGTAGATTTAATGAAAATGAAATAAGAATTATGGGTAGAACAGCAACAGGAGTTAGAGGAATAAACCTTTCTGAAGACGATATATGTATTGGTATGGCAGTAGCAAAAGAAGATGAAGAAATTTTAGTTGTATCAATAAATGGTTTTGGAAAAAGAACATCTGTTAATGAATACAGAAAAACAAAAAGAGGAAGTAAAGGTGTTAAAACTTTAAATGTAACTGAAAAAACAGGAAAAGTTATTGGATTCAGTTCAGTAAAAGAAGATAAAGACTTAATGATTATTACTGATAATGGAATAGTTATTAGGTTAAAAATAGAAGATATTTCTAAAATGAGCAGAGTGACACAAGGAGTAAAACTAATTAACTTAAAAGATGATGAAGTTTCTTCAATTGCTATTCTAGATAATTATGTCGAAGAAGAAGAAAACGAAAATGTTTCACGTGAAACATCTGAAAATGATAAATAAAATATGAAATATATGTTTCACGTG
>USDC01000068.1 GCA_900553435.1 uncultured Mycoplasmatota bacterium | reverse complement strand
GCAGCTACTGAAGGAACGTCATTTTTTACCTTTAATTATGAGTCCTGACTATAGACGTCAATACAATTCAGGATAACTTTCCCGGATAATTTTACTTTTAACATAATATTGTTATAAATTTATATTTAAAAAAGGAAGAAAAATTATAATAGAAGCTGATAAAAAGAAATTAGAACAAGTTATTTATAATTTAGTTAATAATGCTATTAAATATACTGGTAAAGATAAGACTGTAACAATTAAACTTACAAAAGAAAAAAACAGACTTAAAGTATCAGTAATTGATACAGGTAAAGGAATAGATAAAAATGAAATAAAATATATTTGGGATAAGTATTATAAAGTTCAAAAGAAATATGAAAGAAATATAGTTGGTACTGGTTTAGGATTAAATATTGTTAAAAATATTTTAGAGAAACATAACTATGAATATGGAGTTAATTCTGAAAAAGGAAAGGGTAGTGAATTTTATTTTTACATTAACTTGTAAATTCACTAATATTCCACTCTTGTTTCACAAAGCTATCACATATAAGTTTTATACTTAAATCAAGAAATGAGGTGATAGATGTAAATTGTAGCGTGGTAAATTAACCATAAAATTAAATTAAATAAAAAATGTACTTCTTAACTATTTATAAAATTTTAAAATTCTACCCTAAGAATTTAATATAGAGTCTTTTTGATTATAGATATCCTCTTATCTTTAAAGATTCGTTTAAAAAAGAACATCTGAAACACAATAATGTGTTTCTTTTTTACGTTTTTTTTACAAAAAGTATAATTGTAAATTGTGTAAATATATTATTTAATGATATACTATAAATGACAATAGGAGGAAATTTATGGATATTGGAGATAAAGTTGTTGTAGATACTAAAGATGGAACAAAAAAGTTAGAAATAGCTTTGAAGTTTGATTGTGAACAAACCATGAGAACTTATTTTGGTTGTGTTGATAAAGAAAAAATAGAAAATAATGAACAAGATATTTACTTCTTTTATTATGATATTAATTATTATACAGGAGAACTTTTTGAAGTTGAAACAGAAGAAGAAAAAGAACTTATAAAAGAAGTTTTAGAGAGTATTAAAAAACATAAAGGGTAGTGAGAAATATTATGAATGATATATATGATTTAATAATTGAAGCTAAAAAATTTATGGATAAAAACGCAGGTATTTATACAAAAAGAAATGCTATAGATTTTTTATGTAAAAAAATAAATTTTACTAATAGAGAAGAAATACTAAAGGAAATTGAAAGGGAAGTACCTGGTTTTACAAAAGAATTTAATATGATATCGGATTTTATTGAATTATCTAAAAAAGCAAAAGAAAGTGATGTTGAAGCAACAAACACTATTTTAAATATGTCTGATATTTCTCCTATTAAATATAAAATTATTGAACAGTATTCTCCAAATATCTTAAGAAAAATAAAAACTAATAATGAACCTGATTATTCACTTATTGATATATTTGATGTAAACATGGAAAAAGAAGCGTTAACTAAAGAATTAAAAAAATTTGAAGAACAAAAAGCAAGTGAAGATAAAATTTTTCCTTTAAATGAAGAAGAAAAACAAAGAAAAGAAAAATATTTAAATGAACTTGCTCTTGAACAAAATAATGCATTAGAAAAATTAAAATCTTTAAATAATATAACTAATAAATATAGTGAACTTTATACTAATTATTACAATATTGATGTTGAAAATATTAAATCTCAAAAAGAAACTTTAGAAAATGAATTAAGAAAGCTTGAAGAACAAAGAAAGACAGAGTCACAGACTTTTCCATTTTCACAAAAAGAAATTGATAATCAACAAAGAATATTAAACGAAATAGAAGCTGAAAAAAAGAATAACTTAGAAAAATTAGAACAGCTAAATTATGCCCTTTTAATGAATGAAAATATAAAGAAACAAGAACAAATAAGAAAAGAAAAAGAACATATAAGAGGATTACAAGAAAATAAAACAGAAATTTCACGTGCTATATATAATGGAGATGTTAATACTTTATTAGATTATTACAAAAAAGGAATTATTAGTGAAGAAGAATTGAAAAATGCATCTTTATCTTCAGAGTTTAAAGAAAATGGAGCGCAAACTAAAGATATTTATAAAGAAGTAATGGATCTTGCAAACAAAGATGTCAAAAGTATTGATGAAAAAGAATTGAACAAGATAGTACAAATGCATGAAAATGCAAATAAAAGTGCAAGTACTGTTCAAAACGAAATACAACTTTCAAGTAATGCTAGAGAGTTTGATCCATATATGGAAGAATTAAAAGACGCTGTAGCCACACGAGAACAAACAAAAGATGATATAGGAGAGAAAAATGAACTTGCAATTCCTGGCCAATCTGAAAAAATAGATGAAACAATGAGAGAGTTTAAAGAAAGTATGAAGAAAAGACAAGAGGGTGAGGAAAAAGGTAAAGAAGATATACCAACACCACCTGAACCAGAAAAGCCAGAAATTCCAGAAAAGCCAGAACCAAACAAACCAAAAGAACAAAATATACCTAGTATAACTTTAGAAGAAGTTTTGGCAAAAGTACTTAAAGATTTACCAATATATACACAAGACAAAAAAACACAACAAAAATTAAAAGCAAGCAATATTAAAGTATCAGATTATATTTATAGTAGTCTTCATACTGGAAACGTACTTTATAACATTGCAAGTTTTGCTAAAACAGTTATAGGTGCGGCTAAAATAAAGTTTGATCAGATTACCGCAAAAAAAATGGATGAAGCATCAATTAAAAGAGTTAATGAATTAAGAGAAAGACTTGATAATTTAACTAATGAAGAAAAAGAAGTAATATTTAACGAATATAAAGGTCAAAAAGCATTAGAAAAGAAAGGTAATGCTGTAGTTAATAATGAACTTTCTAGATGTGCAAGTATATATGGAACTAAAAAAGCAAGAGAAGTTGCTTCAAAAAATGTAACAATTTATTTTAAATTGATGAATGATTATAAAAAAATTAAGAATATAGATAAAAAACTAGAAAAAGATTTACCTGATGCGGAAAAGCAAAAGTTACTTGCTATAAAAGCTAGTTTATTAAATGGTAAAGCAAAATTAATAAATGAGTTTAACTTAAATAATAATGAGGCTAAAAACTATTTATCTGCAGGTGTTCGTGGTGTACAAGAAGATATTAGAAGTACAACTATTGGTCAAGGAAAAAATTATGAGGGATATCGTTTCGCAGAAGAACATGATACAGACCAAGAACTTATTAAAAAAGAAGCAGAACTAAAAAGGATTGAACGAGAAGCAATAACAAAAGATGATGATGAAAAAGCGTTAAATGCCTTTGCTGATTTTAATTTTATGATGTTAGATAATACTAAAATAGAAGAAAAACTACTAGGAAACAAAGATGTTGGTAAAAGACATTTTAGTCCAGTAGAAGGACTTGAGACATTAAATTATGAGCAAGATACATTTTATAGAGATGCCATAGGAACAATCGCACTTGCTGCGGCAGTTGCAAGCGCAGGTGCTGGAGTTTTTACTCATATAACAAATAATAATGCAGTCGCAGAATTTACAGAAGAAGTTAATGAAGCAAATGATACAATTCATCAAATTGGTAAAAATATAACTGACCAAAGTGATAAAGTGGTTAGTGGAATGGAAGCACATACTAATATTGGTATTGGAGGAATGCAAGGAAATTATGAAATACATAATACTGCTGAACCAACAAACTATGAATATTGGACATTTAATTCGGATTATAGAGGACTTGATGAAGCCGCACATGCGCATGTTAGAAATGTTTATGAAACAACAAACGAAGAATTGTCAAAAGTAGTTAGTGATTACCAAAACGGAAATATATCATCAGTAGATGCAGTAAGTGGCATTGCGGATATTTCAAATAAAGCAAATGCTGAAGTAGTAGACTTATATGAAAAAATACTTCCAGGGCTTAAAGAATACGCAGAAAAAAATCCACAATTTGATTACACTGGAATAATTGGTTCTGTTGAAAAAGTGGTACAAAATCCAGATGCAGTTGTAGATTTTAATAATGGTGTTGTAGAAATATTAAAAAATGGAGAAAAACTTTCAGAATTTAATATTGATACAATAGGTAATATAAAATCAAATTTAGCTCCAACACTAGCAAGTGCGATAGCTACTTCTGTTAGTGTAAGTAAATTTATGACTGCACAAAATAAAAATGAACAAAAAACAATAAACGAAGAAAAAGAAATAAAAGATGCAATTACAAATATTACGAAAGAAGCAAAAGATTCTAAAAAAACTAGAAAGGAAGAAAGAGCGGACAGATATACTAAAAAACAAGAAAATATTAAAACTGCTGAAAAGAAAGAAAAAGAAGAAAATAAAGAAAACTCACTTTCTTTAAAAGAAAAGATAAAAGCAAAACTAGTACAAAAACAAAATAATTCTCAAAACTTAAATTCACCCAACCCTGAAAATTTAAATGGAAACAATTTAGAAAATAATGAAAAAATAGGACCTACTAGATAAGAATATAAAGAATAGTGTTTTTGGAGGTAAACTAAATGAATTTTGAAGAATTAAGTATTGAAGATAAAAAGGATATACTAAATTTAGAAACTAGAAAGTTACTCTCAATAATAGATAAAATTAATGATGAAGAATATGAATATTATAATTATGAACAATATGATTTAAATGAAAATGATTATTTAATTAAAGAATATGAACTTATAAAACTTGCAGTCGAAAAATTAATAAGAGTAATTAAAGATTAACAACACCAACAAAAAAAGTCAACCAAACGTCAATTGCGGGGGGGGTAGGATTTACTAAAA
>USDC01000067.1 GCA_900553435.1 uncultured Mycoplasmatota bacterium | reverse complement strand
TAAAAAACGATATTTTTATGAAATTAGAAAATAAAACTAAAAAAGTTTAGATATTTAGATATAAAGTAAATTATAAATCATATTAAGTTAATTAATGTGTTTTTTTATTTTATTTTGTTACTATTTGTTACTATTTTTGTTGTAAATCTAAACTAAATAATATATACTGTAGGTGTGGAGAAGTAAACCTCACAAAACATGAAATGTGTTTATTAATATTAATTATTTTTAAAAAATGTTTTTATTAATAACTTTTTTATGTTATTATAATTGAGTTACAAATTATTAGTTGTAACTGTCTCACCAAAAATTGGTTTAAAGATTGGAAGTAATGTTATTGTTTTTGTTAAAATATATTTATGTAGGGAGGAATATTATGTATTGTATAAAATGTGGAGAAAAAAATGATGATAATACATATTTTTGTAAAAAATGTGGTTATAATTTAAGGCTTGAGGATAATATAAGAGAAAATAATAGATTAAAAGAAAAAGAATATGAATTAAGAAAAATGAAGTATGCTAAAATCTTTACAATTGCTACTATAGTTTGTGCTTCTATATCACTTTTGTTATTTTTACTTTCATTTTTAATTAATACTTTAGTACCAGGTATAATATTTGTAGTTTTATCTATTATAATGTCTTTAATAGCTATGTTTGGTTTTAATTCAACAAGACTTAATTTTATTCCAGGTTTCTTACCAATTTTATTTATTCCAATATTTATTTTAATACAAAATCAATCGTTCTCATCTTTTCATGATAAAAATCTTTTAGATTCTGATTGGAAATGTACAAGTAATAATTACAAAGGAGTAATTGATGTAGATATTGATATGAAATCAAATGATATTGAAATAGGTGATGATGATAGTTATGAATTTTATTTAAAAGGTAAAATCGCTGGTTTTAATGAACTTAGAGATAAAAAAGACGGAGACTACGAACTTGTTGTTGATACTTATACAATGATAAGAAATGGTGTTGCAATAAGTCCTGAGTCAAGAGTATATGTTGTTAAGATAAAGAATAAACATAATATAGTTTTAAGTGATAAAGAAAATAATGAAGAGTTTAATTGTATGATTGATTAATGTAAAGTTTTGTAAAATTTCAAATTTTTTTGAAATTTTTTTTATTTTTTTTAATAATAATATTTACAAAATTTATATATTAGAGTAATATATTGGTAGACAGTGCCACACTGTGGGTGAAAGTGGGGGATAATATGTTAATGGGTGAATTTCATCATAATATTGATGACAAGTCTCGTTTAATCATTCCTTCAAAACTAAGAAACGAACTTGGAACAAAGTTTATTATTACAAGAGGCTTAGATAAGTGTTTATTTATTTACTCAGAAGATGAATGGCAAAACATTGTCTCTAAACTAAAGAATCTTCCTTTCACTAAAAAAGATGCACGTAATTTTGTAAGATTTTTTCTTAGTGGTGCTGACTCATGTGAATTCGACAAACAAGGTCGAATAAATATTACCTCACCATTGGTTCATTACGCCAATATTAAAAAAGAATGCGTTATTATTGGCGTAAATGAACGTATTGAAATTTGGAGCAAAGAAAACTTTGATAAATTCATGGAAGAAAATGAAGAAAAGGCAAGTGAAATTGCTGAGAATTTGTTTGAAATGGATATTAATTTTTAATGCATAAGAGTGTACTTTTAAAAGAAAGTATTAATGCTCTAAAAATAAAAAGTGATGGTAAATATATTGATGCTACACTTGGATACGCAGGACATTCAAGTGAAATACTAAAAAAATTAGATACAAACGGTTTCCTTTATGCTTTTGATCAAGATAGTGAAGCTATAGATTATAGTGATAAAGTTTTATCTAAGATTGGAAATAATTATAAGTTAATACATGATAATTTTAAAAATATTAAAAAACATGTTAATGAAAGTGTAGATGGAATATTATTTGATTTAGGAGTATCAAGTCCACAGCTTGATAACGGAGAAAGAGGTTTTAGTTTTCATAAAGATGGGAAACTAGATATGAGAATGAATAAGGATAGTTCGTTAACTGCATATTATGTTGTTAATAATTACCCATTAGAAAAACTTATTGATATATTTTATATTTATGGAGAAGAAGTAAATGCAAAGGCTATAGCTAAAGCAATTGTAAGAAAAAGAGAAGAGAAAAGTATAGAGACGACTTTGGAGTTAGCTCAAATAATAAAGGAAAATGTACCAATAAGTTATAGAAAAAAATCTCATCCAGCTAGAAAGGTGTTTCAAGCAATAAGGATAGAGGTTAATAATGAATTAGGAATACTGGAAGATTCTATAAGGGATGCTTTTTCTTTACTAAAAAGTGGTGGGAGAATGTGCATAATAACTTTTCATTCATTAGAAGATAGAATAGTAAAAAATGTATTTAAAGAATTAACAACTGATGATGATGCTACTAAAAATTTACCAGTAGTACCTAAAGAGTTTATGAAAAAAGCAGTAAATGTTGGTAAAGTTATTAAACCAACAGAAGAAGAAATAAAAGAAAACAATAGAAGCAGAAGTGCTAAATTAAGAGTGATAGAAAAATTATAGGAAGGGTGAGGCATATGGCTAAAAGAAAGAGTAAAAGAGTAAAGGGTGAAAAACTACTTTATGGTATTTTATTATTTTTAGTTATTGCTTTTCCTTTAAGTGAAGTGTTTTCAAAAGCTATGCTTAGTAAAACAAATATTGAAGTAGAAAGTATTAGAAAAAAAGTGGAAACTCAAGAACAATTAAACGAAAGTTTAAGTATGAAAATAAATGAACTTGCTTCACTTGATAAAATTCAAAAAGTTGCATCTGAACAAGGTTTAGAGTATAATAATGATAATATTAAGACTGTAACTGAATAAAGGGGGTATACCTACTAATGAGAAGAATGACTACCGTAAAAATAAATAAGTTTTTTGTTTTTGGTGTCGTTTTTTTATTTGCTTTAATAATTTTTAAATTAGTAGTGGTAGGTACCTTTAAAGAAGTAGATGGAGTAGATATAAAAGAATTTGCATCAAGTCGTGATACTGTTAAAACAACTTTAACTGCTGAAAGGGGAAAAATAAGAGATAGAAATGGCGAGATACTAGCACAAAATGTTAATAGTTATACAGTTATAGCTTATCTTTCACCAAGTAGAACTGATGATAAGGATAATCCAGCACATGTAGTAGATAAAGAGATGACTGCTAAAAAGCTTAGTCCAATAATAGACATGACTGAAAAAGAAATATTAAATTTATTAGATACTGATGCTTACCAAGTTGAGTTAGGACCAGGTGGAAGAGGAATTACTGAACTTGTAAAAGAAGAAATTGAAGCGTTAGATTTACCTGGAATTGATTTTATTGCAAGTGTTAAGAGATATTATCCATATGGAGACTTTATGAGTTATACTATTGGATATGCTAAAGAAAATAATGATAATGAAATAGTGGGTGAGTTTGGTGTAGAACTTGCCTATGATGATATTTTAACTGGTAAAAATGGATATAGAGAGTATCAACAAGATATATATGGCTATAAAATTGCAAATACTCCTGCGATAATAAAAGAACCAGAAAATGGTAAAGATATATATTTAACTTTAGATATAAATATTCAAATGTTTCTTGAACAAGCTATCGCTAAAATTCAAGAGGATGGTGTTGAATGGGCAACATTTACAGTAGCTAATGCTAAGACTGGCGAAATATTAGGGACTGCATCAAATCCTAGTTTTAATCCTAATACAAAAAATATTACAAATTACCATGACCCAATGGTTTCTTATGCATATGAACCAGGTTCAACCATGAAAATATTTAGTTTTATGGCAGCGATGGAAAATAATGTCTATAAAGGTAGTGAAAAATATAAGTCAGGTAAAATTAAGGTAGATGAAGCAACAATTAAAGACTGGAACAATTATGGGTGGGGTGAAATAACTTATGATAATGGGTTTATGGCCTCATCTAATGTCGCAGCTACTAATCTTGCTTTTAAATTAGGTAGAAATAAACTTCTTGATTATTATAAAAAATTAGGTTTTGGTAAAAAAACAAATATTGGTTTACCTAATGAATTTTCTGGGCAGTTAAACTTCAAATATAAGACTGAGCTTGCTAACGCATCTTTTGGTCAAGGCATTCTTACAACTCCAATACAAAATGTAAAAGCACTTACCGCAATTGCAAATGATGGAGTACTTTTAAAGCCATATATAATTTCAAAAGTAGTTGATTCAGAAACTGGAAAAGTAGTAGAAAAAGGGAAAAAAGAAACTTTAGGAGAAGTTGCAAGTAAGGATACAATAACAAAAATAAAAGATTTAATGGAAGGTGTTGTTAGTGGAGATCCATATTATGCAACCGGTACTGGTTATAATGTTAGTGGATATAATGTTATAGGTAAGACTGGTACTGCACAAATTGCTTCTTCAAGTGGTGGTTATTATGATAATGAAGTTATAAAAAGTTTTGCCGGAATTTTTCCAAAAGATGACCCAGAGATAATTCTTTATGTTTCTGTTAGTAGATATGGCGGTAACTTACCAGCAGTTGTTAAAAGTACTATAGAAGATATAGGAAAATATATAAATGTTACACCTGAGGAGGACAAAGATAAAAACGCAGAGTATAAATTACCAAGTTTTATCAATAAAGATACCGCAGAAGTTAAAAAAATACTTGCTACTAATAAGCAAGAAGCAGTTGTAATTGGTACTGGTGATAAAGTAATTAATCAATATCCAAATAAAAATGCTGTGCTTAATTATGGTTCAAAAGTATTTTTGTTAACAAATAGTACAGATTATAAAATGCCAAACCTAACAGGCTGGAGTAGTGGAGAAGTAACT
>USDC01000066.1 GCA_900553435.1 uncultured Mycoplasmatota bacterium | reverse complement strand
AAGGAGATTTAGTATACACACTAACAAGCACAAATTCTGGAGGAACACTAACTGAGAGGCAAATACCAGACAGCGGGGAACATGTAAGTATATTAAGTAGTATAAAAATTGCTCCAGAAGTAACACAAACATATACACTAACAGTATCATACAAAAATAGAGATGCAGACCAAAGTAGTGACATGGGAAAAAGTTTAATAGGAAAAATAGAAGTAGTAGATGTTAATAGTACACCTGGAAAACTAGCGACTGCTGTTATTGAAGAAAAAGCAACTAGTGGAAACACAGACGGCTTAATAAAGATAGAACAACCACAAACTAGTCAAACAAAAGCTTTAACTGAGTATCGTTATACTGGAGTTGATGTTAAAAACTATGTTAATTTTAATGATGAAGAATGGAGAATTATAGGAGTTTCTGAAGTAGATGACGGAACCGGAAATTATGAAAAAAGAATTAAACTTATAAAAAGTACAAGTATAGGTAAATATGCTTGGGATACAAGCAGTGAAGACGTTAATGATGGTATGGGAATAAACCAATGGGGAGCAAACGGAACATATGATGGCGCTGATTTAATGAAGACTTTAAATGGTATTTATTTCAATAGTGGAAGCGGAACTTGTTATAGCGGTTGCTCTGTTACTTCATCAAGTACATGTGACTTTACAACAACAGGTTTAAGTGCTGAGGCAAGAAATATGGTAGGAGATGCAAAATGGTATACCGCAGGGTTTGATACTATGTTAACTTTTGATCCATTTACTCTAAGATATTCATATACAAATGAAAGAGGAACTTTAGTTACTGATAATACTTTTGATGATATCGCAAGATCAACAAGTGCGATTGGAAAAGTTGGACTTATTTATCCAAGTGATTGGGGATATGCTGCAGGAAGTTGTTCGAGTGACCCTGATACACCAATTGATTACTTTGTTGATTGTATTGACAGCAGTTGGCTTAAAGATTATGTTGGATATACTTTGACTCAATGTACAATGGCTGGGGGAACTATCCATTATATAACAAGTGAGGGTTATATTGATTCAAATATGGGAGTATGTAATGGTGAAGATATAAGACCATCTGTTTATTTAAAAGCTAATGTTAAAATTACTGATGGTGATGGTAGTCAAAACAACCCATATCAGTTAAGTATGTAAAAAAGCAACATTTAAGTTGCTTTTTTTAAAGTAAAGGAGTGAAAATTATGGCACATGTTTGTAAGGAGTACTACTTACAGTATTAATTTATGAAAATAATAGAATTCTTAATAATTATATAGTTTAAGAAAAACTAAATATATGATATAATTTTTAGTGGTGAAGAAAATGTTAAATAGAAGTCAGTTAAGAGAAAAAATAATGGTTATTTTATATCAAATATATTTTTATAGACAAGCAAATATCGAATATAAAGTAGAAGATGTTATTAAAGAAAATTTAGAAATAGATAATGATTTTGTTAAAGATATTGTTTATGGTGTTTTAGAAAAAGAAGAAGAAATTGATAAAATCATTAATAAATATATTGAAAATTGGAAGATTGATAGACTTGGAAAAACAGATCAAGCTATATTTAGAATGAGTACATATGAACTTCTTTTTTATGATACTCCAGAGATTGTTGCGATTAATGAAGGAATTGAGCTTGCTAAAAAGTATAGTGATGAAAAGATAGTAAACATGTTAAATGCTATTTTAGATAACATTATGAAAGAGGAAAAAGATGAATGAAAAGTATTTAAATATTAGTGAGATAAATAAATATATAAAAGGGTTAATTGATAAAGATGTAACATTAAATAGAATATATGTTAAGGGAGAAATAAGTAATTTTAAAAGACATTCAAGAGGGCACTGTTATTTTACATTAAAAGATGAAACATCAAGAATTAGTGCAGTTATGTTTAGTTTTAATGCAAGTAGATTACTTTTTGAACCAAAAGATGGAGATAGTGTTTTAATAAAAGGAAAAATAAGTGTGTATGAACCAAGTGGAAATTATCAGGTTTATGCAGAAGAAATGAGTTTAGATGGAATTGGAGATTTATACATAAAGTTTGAAAAATTAAAAGAACAACTTGCTAAAGAAGGTCTGTTTTCTAATTTACATAAGAAAAAAATTCCTACTTTTCCTAAAAAAATAGGAATAATTACTGCTCCAACTGGAGCAGCTGTAAGAGATATAATTACTACAATAAATAGACGTTATCCTCTTGCTAGAACAGTTTTGTTTCCAACTCTTGTGCAAGGAGATGGTGCAAAGGAAAATATTGTAAGGTGTATTAAACAAGCGGATAAGAGTGATGTTGATACAATCATATTAGGACGTGGAGGAGGCTCGATTGAAGATTTATGGGCTTTTAATGAAGAAGTAGTCGCAAGAGCTATATTTGATGTTAAAAAGCCTATTATAAGTGCTGTAGGACATGAGATAGATTTTACTATTTCTGATTTTGTAGCTGACTTGCGTGCTCCAACGCCAACTGCTGCGGCTGAACTTGCTGTTCCAAATAAGCCAGACGTTATAAAAGGACTTAATAATTTAAAAGTTAGAATTAGTGATAACCTTAAAAACATGTTATCAAACTATAAGGAAAAATTAAATAGATTTGAATCAAATTATATTTTAAATAATCCAGTAAGTATGTATGAAATAAAAGAACAAAAATTAGATACTTTTATAGAAAAAATAAATATTTTAATAAATCAAAAAATAGAAAAAAATAAAAACGAATTTAAATACGCAAGTACTAAACTTGAATTATTAAATCCTATTTCTATTTTAAATAAAGGATACTCAATAACAAAAATAAATAATAAAGCAATAAAAAATATAACAGAAGTAAAAGTAGGGGATAAAATAGAAACTACTTTATCAAAAGGTTTAATAACTAGTAAAATAATAGAAATGAAAGAGGTAAAAAAATGAAAGAAGAAACTTTTGAAAGTGCATTAGAAAAATTAGAAAAAATCATAATTGAGCTTGAAAGCGGAGAAGTAAATTTAGATGAGTCTATTAATAAATATAAAGAAGCAATGGATTTAGTAAAATTTTGTAATGAAAAATTAGAAAATGCTACTAAAACTATTAATGAAGTAATGGATGAAAATGGAGAAGTAAAAGAGTTTAGTGATTACTAAACTCTTATTTATTGCTTTTTTCCCCTTGTTCTAACATTGTTCTAATAAATATACCATATCCACGAGTTACATCATCTACTACTACATGTGTAACAGCTCCAATTATTTTTTTGTTTTGAATAATCGGACTTCCACTCATACCTTGGACAATTCCACCTGTTTGTTCAAGGAGTTTTTTATCTATAACATCGAAGCTAATAGATTTAGATGTATCAATGTTACTTTTATCAATATCAGTAATTTTGATTTTATATTTAGTTATATCTTCTCCGTTTAAAGTTGTATAAATAGTTGCTTCTCCCTTTTCAATGTCTTCAAAATCTGCGACTTTTATTGTATTTTTATCAGGTATAACATCTATTTTCCCATATATTCCTTTAGTTGTATTATCTTCTACACTTCCTAATATATTATTATAATTTATTGTTGCATTTTTACTCCCAGGACTTCCATTTATACTTCTGTCAATTCCTGTTACATTACTACTAAAAATATTTCCAGTTTTAACTTCTACTAGTTCTCTAGTATTACTTTCTATTACCTCGTGACCTAAAGCACCATATATTTTAGTATTAGGGTCAATATATGAAATAGTACCAATACCATTTATTTCATCTTTTACATAAAGTCCAGTTTTTAAAACTCCCTCATCTAATATTAATTTTAGCTTTGTATTAATTTCCTTTTTATTTCTAATTACAGTAATATTTACTTCATCTTTTTTATTTAAACTATTAATAATATCTGTCATTTCATTAACGTTATTAATAGTTTTCCCTTCAATTTTAATAATTCTATCACTTATTTTTATTGTATCCTCTGCGATGTATTTATCTTTTACTTTGTAATAACCAATTACAAGTAAACCTTTACTTTCTATTTTTATACCAATATTTTCACCACCTGGGATTACATTCTCAGAATAAGCAAAAATATTTAATGGTAAAAATAAAGAAAGTATTAATGTTACAAAAACCTTTTTCATATAAAACACCTCTACAATAATAGTATTTCCATTACAAATAAATAAATGTTACCAATAATTTACTTGGAAATAAATGGGTAAATTTTACATATATTTTTAAAAGAAATGCTTTAAAAATCATTTAAAAGTGTTAAAATTAAAGGGGTGATGATATGTTAGAACTTAAAAAAATTTCCAAAACTTATAAGACTGGTAATTATAACCAAAATGCACTTAAAAATATTAATTTATTTTTTGAAAAAAATGAATTTGTATCAATTTTAGGCCCAAGTGGAAGTGGAAAAACTACACTTCTTAATATTATTGGCGGGCTTGACAAATATGATAGCGGAGATTTAATTATTAATGGTAAAAGCACTAAAAACTTTAAAGATAGTGATTATGATGCATATAGAAATAACTCGATAGGCTTTATTTTCCAAAGTTATAATTTAATAACACATATTAGTGTACTTAAAAATGTAGAAATGTGCCTTACTTTAAGTGGAAAAGGACGAAAAGAAAGAAAAGAGCTAGCTACTAAAGCCTTAGAAAAAGTTGGGTTAAAAAATCATATCAATAAAAAGCCAAATCAACTCTCAGGTGGGCAAATGCAAAGGGTTGCAATCGCAAGAGCTCTTGTAAATGACCCTGATATTATACTTGCTGATGAACCAACCGGAGCGCTTGATTCTAAAACTAGTAAAGAAGTTATGGATTTAATTAAAGAAATCTCAAAAGAAAAACTAGTTATTATGGTTACA
>USDC01000065.1 GCA_900553435.1 uncultured Mycoplasmatota bacterium | reverse complement strand
AAGATTTAACGATAGAGGAAGCAACTTTAATCGCAGGAATTCCTAAAAACCCTACTAAATATAACCCTATAACAAATTATAAAAATGCCAAAGAAAGGCAAAAGGTAGTTTTAATAAGCCTTGCTAATAACGGATATATTAAAGAAAAAGACATAGATAAAATTTATGATAAGAAAGTAAATTTAAAAGGAAATAGCAATAATAAAAAAGAAACGAATATTAACTATTATAAAGATGCTGTAATGCAAGAGTTAAAAAACATCAAACAAATACCCGAATCTTTAATAAAAACTGGTGGATTAAAAATTTATACAAACTTAGATATGAATTCTCAAAAGATATTGAATGAAACAGTTTCTAACGAAATGAAAGATGAAGAAAAATTACAAGTTGCAGCTTTAGTGGCGGATCCTAAAACTGGTAAAGTAACTGCTTTAGTAGGAGGAAAAGATTACAAAACCTCTGAATATAATAGAGTAACCCAAGCAAAAAGACAAGTCGGATCTACTATAAAACCTTTTTTATATTATTCTGCTTTAGAAAATGGGTTAACTGCTTCTTCAACATTTTCTAGTGAAAAAACAACCTTTAATGTTGATAATAATAAGGTTTACTCTCCAAGTAATTATAGAGATAGATATCCAAATAAAGATATTACTATGGCAGCAGCAATTGCATATTCTGATAATATTTATGCCGTAAAAACACATTTGTTTTTAGGAAAAGATGAGCTTATTAATACACTTCAAAATGTTGGTATTAAAGAAAATATAACATATAATCCGTCTTTAGCACTTGGAACTAGTGAAATTAGCATGCTTGACTATTCTAATGGATATCTTACTTTAGCAAATTATGGAATAAAAAATGAAAGTTATTTAATAAATAAAATTACAGATTACAATGGGAAAATTTTATATAAACATAAAAGTAATGTAGAAAAAGTTTTAAGCAGAAATTCTACATTCATAATTAATGAATTACTTAGTAATACCTATAATTATGATTTTGTAGATTACTCTTCTCCTACAATGCTAAGTGTTAGAAATAAGCTAACTAAAAAATATGCAGTTAAAAGCGGATCAACAGATAATGATTATTGGACTATAGGTTATAATCCTGATAGCTTAGTAATGGTGTGGAATGGAAACGATGATAATTCTAAAGTAAGTTCAAGCCAATCTAAAATTTCAAAAAATATATGGGCTAATACAATTGAAGAAATATTAAAAGATAAAGAAAATTCATGGTACCCAATTGCACAAGATATTACAGCGAAAGAAGTTAATCCAATAAGTGGGAAAATAGAGGATAATAAAAAGAAGACTACTCTTTACTATTTAAAGGGAACTGAACCATATTATGAAGATGAAGTATTAAATGATTATTTAAAAATAACTCCTAATTAATAAGAGTTATTTTTCTATTTTTATAATTATTTGATACATATCTTCAAAATCAAATTCCTCTGTATCTACCTTAAATCCTGATTTTTCTATATTTTTTATTGCATTTCTTGTATTATTTATTACAGAAATCAAATCTTTACCACCTTTTTGGTTATCGTTTTGTTTTTTATCCTCTTCTTTAGGAAGTTCGTTTTCCATTGTTAAAGATTGTTCATTAATATCTTCTTGGAACGGATTTATTTGATTTTGGTTAATATTTGTATTTTCATTTATTTTAGGTTGATTAAAATCCTCAAGTTTTTCTTCTTTTTGAGATGTATCTATATTATTTATAATTACATCATTTGTTTTTTCTTCCTTTATATCTGTGAAATCTTCTTTGTTTTCACTTTTAGGCTCTTCAACTTTTAATAAATCTTCTAAATTAAATTCATTATTATTATTTTGTAGTTCTACAATTTTATTATCTTCTTCTTTAAAGTCGGATTCATTAGCTTCATTATTTAAATTATCCTCAGTAGTATTTTCTAAAGTATTATTGTTAGTTGATGTGAAAAAATCACTAATATTTTCTATTGGAGTACTTTCAATAGCATTATTATTGCTATTATTGTTTTTTAAAATCTTATTAATTTCATTATCAGTTTGTTTAACTGTTAATCTATTATTAATAATTTTATCTAACATATTAATTTGGTCAGCTGAATTTTTAAGTGATAATAAACTTCTCGCATGTCTTTCTGAAATTCTATTTTCTAACAATGCGTTTTGAACTTCGTCTGGTAAATTTAAAAGTCTTAATTTATTAGAAATAGATGATTGAGATACACCTAGTTTTTTAGATAATTCTTCTTGTGTTAAATATCCTCTATCCAATAACTTTTTAAAACTTTTTGCTTCCTCTATAGCACTTAAATCTTTTCTTTGTAAATTTTCTATTACTGCAAGTTCTGCACTTGTATTATCATCCGCTTCTATAATTATCGCAGGGACTTGTTTTAATCCAACGATTTGTGCAGCTTTATACCTTCTTTCACCAGCAATAATCTCATACTTATCATTTATTTTCCTTAAAACTAAGGGTTGAATTATACCATGTATTTTAATTGAATTAGCTAAGTTATTTAAAGCCTCTTCATCAAATTTTAATCTTGGCTGAAACCTATTTGGTATAATATCATCTATTAAAATATTTTCTATCTTTTTATCATCTATCATAGCTATTCCCCAATTCTATTCCTATTATCTTATTTTATTTTAATTGATTTTATTCTTTTTTTCAATATTTTTTATTATTTATAATATAAAATATTTTATCATTAGTTGTTGTTGAAGTAAAGTATAAAAGGTCATGAGAGGAATAAGTTGTGTGTATAAATAGCACAGTTATATCTATGTATTAAAAGGCACACATATAGCTGTGTAGTTTTTTCACTGATATATGCGTGTAATTAAATATTTTTAGATATGACGTTAGACGTTAATATGCTGTTGTTTACTCTGGCAGGCAATAGTTTAATGGAAGTGGATTCTTTTCTAGTATTGCTCGCCATAGTAAGATGGAATCAGATTCTTTTATTTATTCGTTTTATTTAATCTAGTTCTTTTATTTGTTGCTCCAATCTATCACTCTATATTTGTAGATTAGTTAAAGATGTTTGGAGGATATATGTGTCTGGCTGCTTGATTATCTGCAGGTATATGTAGTAGATAGTAGATTGAGTAGAAAAAGAAATTTTTTCAAATCCTGCACATTATCTGTGTAAATATTCAGATAAGGAGGCGCCAATGGCACTAAGTCTCAGGTATAAATACGATATGATATATGATTGTCTTACAAAGATAGGGCAATGCCTGAGCATGTAACTATTGTTATAGTTGGTGACCTCCTTATTGTGTCCGATGTATATGTATTTATCATTGAAAATAAGGTGGATGTTAAGACGCTGCTCTTAATGTCTAAAAAAATAGATATGCAGCATACAACTTGTAAATTTTATAGCAACAGAGTTTTTAGTTTTTTCTCGGATTTCCTAAATTATAATTTACAGATAATTACACAATTTTACTGTAAAATTGTAGCAAAATATGGAAGTGAAAAAACGAAGATATAGCGATTTGGAGTAGGTAATTGTATCTGCTCCAAAAAGCGGAGAAAGGCACGACAGCCCTGTTATGACAGGCAGGACTGGTACCATATATAGCCCACTGAATGGGCGGAGGAACTGAATCATTTAACTGTCAAATGTATTTGTAACTATCAATTATTTAGGTTATTAAGGGTCTACCGGTTGTCCCGGAACCCTTAAATTTTTTCTACAAATCACTGTCACAGTGTCCCCATAGATTTGTCGTGACAACGCTTTGGCACGGCAAATCTATGGGGCACACGAAAGGGCTAGAAACCGTGGGTTATGGAGATTCCATAAAGCTTGAAAGGGGGAAATAAAAATGTCCGAAACGTTACGTCATAAAATGCGGTCTGCGGTCTTTAATGCCTTTAGATTTGGTATTGATAAACGGCAGCATAAGGCTAGCTTAGATACAACCGAAAAAATATATAGCATCACATCCCGTAATCAATATTTAGACAGAATTAATGATTTTTGCAAAACTTGCCCTGATGTAAAAAGTGTGTTAGAGTTAACGCCAGAAGCCGTAAAAAGGTATCTTGACATTAAGGCAGTAATTGGAAATTGTACTCAAAAAACTCTGGATGATTATCGCCATGAGATGAAAAAAATTGGAAAATGTATGGGTCTGGATTTAAGCTGTCCACAGGTATTTTCATGGTCTGATCCGGCAGAAGACAGAGGTGCGGAGGATGTTATGCCAACCGAAGATTTTTATAAAATCGCAGCGTATGCAATGGAGCATCCATCTAAATCGGCATCGTGTTATCTGTTAGAAATGCAGATTGGTGTGAGGGTCGGTGACATAGCGTATGGAGTAAGAGAGACAGAAGAAGGAATATCTATCCTCTGTAAAAACGGTAAAATTTGTTTACGTCCATGGACTCCAGAGTTACGCAGAGTATGGACAACTGATTATATGCAGAAAATGGTTGATGCTGGAGGTAAATTACGTGCACCAAAAGACAATAGTTTAAATAAATGGTTGCGTAGGACTGAAGATAAATTAGGCTTAGACCACCACAGTTGGCATAGCGTCCGCAGGAGAATCGCTCAAGATAAGTATGACGCTTATCGAGGCTCTGGCATGACTCGCATGGACGCATTATCAAAAGTAAGCTTGTGGCTAAATCATGGACCGAATAGACAAAAGATGGTTAAAAAGTCGTATGTTGCTAACATATGGTAAAAGCTTTATACTAGATACGAGGTGATATGGTTATGAGTAGTTATCAGAACTATAAAAATAAGGCATTACAAAATCCAGAAGTCAAAAAAGAATATGATGCCTTGCAGCCAGAGTATGAAAAGGCACTAAAAGACTTGAAAATTTCGGAAAATGAGAAAAATAGCAAATAATTTTTTTAAGAGCAGGAGAAAAATTTTCCTGCTCTTTATTTT
>USDC01000064.1 GCA_900553435.1 uncultured Mycoplasmatota bacterium | reverse complement strand
ACATTTTATTTATCTACTAAAATTCCAATACAGACTCCTGGATTAAATCTTGTTTTAGATAGTCCATACCCTGTGGAAGTAAAAAGAGTGGTTTATAATGGTATTTAATAAAAATGGTCAAACATTAATTATGTTTATTATATTGCTTCCAATATTACTAGGTATTACTGCATTTGTAATAGATTATGGAATAATTGTATATGAAAAAAATAGATTAGATAATTTAATAAATTATTCCCAAGAAAAAGACAAAAATATTGATAAATTACTAATAGATAATGATATAAAAAAATATAAAAAGAAAGAAAACGGAAGTTGTTACCAAATAACTTGTTATAAAAACAGTTTATTTGGTAGTATAGTAGGAATAGAAGAATATAAAATAACTTCTACGAATTGTAGAAATGAGGGGAACTTATGACTAAAGCTAAATCAATTTGTTTTTATTCGCCTAAAGGCGGAGTTGGAAAAACTGTGCTTGCGATGAATGTTGCTGGGTTACTTTCTATGAAGAAAAAAAAGGTACTTTTAATAGATTTTGATGTGTTTAATGGTGGATTAAGCATGCTTATAAATGATAATATTACTAAAACAATATACCAGCTAACAGATGACCTTTCAAATAATCGTTTTAGAAATATTAAAGATTATGTACATAAATATAATGAATATATTGATATTTTATGTGCTCCAAAAGACCCAAGACAAGGTAGTAAAGTAGATAGTAGATATATTGATATTATATTAGAAAAATCATCACTTAATTATGATTTTCTAATAATAGATACTTCTTCTGTATTAGATGAGGTTAATCTTGTTACACTTGATACTGCCTCTACAATATTTTTTGTCACAACAAATGATTTAATGAGTTTAAAAAACTTAAGGAATGTTATAAGTATTTTCAAAGATATAGAAAATGATAATTATAAAGTAATTTTAAATGGTTCTTTTGATTTTAAATATCCTTATTTTAGTTTATCAGAAATGAAAAAAATAATTGGTGCGAATATTGATTACTCATTATCAAATGCATTTTTTATTAGAGATATAAGTAAGCTAATTTATGATAATAAAATACCTGTTTTAGACAATTCAGTTTATAAAAAATATAAAAATGAAATTAATAAACTTGAATTGCTTGTAAATGAAGAACTTATAGAAAAAGGGGATGCAAATGAAAAAAAGTAGTTTATTAGATGCATTTGATGTTAAAAAAAGTGGAAGAATTCAAAAGCCTTTAACTGATTATGAAGTATTTGAAGATAAAAAATTGCTTGATGACTTAAGAACAAAAATAATTGAAAACTTAATAGATAATGAAATACCTAAAAACAAAAACTTAACAGAATTTATAAATAATGAAATAGATTTAGCTTTAGAGGGATATGATTTATCTAATCTTGAACGTAATCACATCTTTAACTTAATAGAAAACGAAATAAATGGATATGGCCCACTTACAGAACTTTTAACTGATAAAAATATCACTGAAATAATGGTAAATGCACCAGATGAAATATATATAGAAATTGAGGGGCAAATAATTAAAGATGAAAGTGTCTCATTTATTAATGATGAACATATAATTAGAACTATTCAAAGAATGATACAACCTCTTGGAAGAACAATTGATGCATCAAACCCAATGGTGGACTCTAGACTTAAAGATGGTAGTAGAATTAATGCAATAATTCCACCACTTAGTTTAAATGGTCCAGTAATTACAATAAGAAAATTTAAAAAGACAGTCGCAACAATAGATGATTTAATAAGACTAGGAACTCTAACACCATATATGGCAAGATTTATTGAGGGATGCGTTCACGGAAAACTTAATATTTTAGTTTGTGGTGGTACAGGAAGTGGTAAGACAACACTCTTAAATATAGTTAGTAGTTTTATTGAAAATCATGAAAGAATAATTACTATAGAAGATGCCGCAGAACTTAAACTAAAGCAACAGCACGTTATTTCTCTTGAAACAAGAATAATGAATTATGATAAAGAAGGAGAAGTAACCATAAGAGACCTTGTAATAAATTCACTACGTATGAGACCTGATAGAATAATTGTTGGTGAAGTTCGTGGAAAAGAAGCATTTGATATGCTTCAAGCCATGAATACTGGACATGATGGTTCACTAACTACAATGCATGCGAATGGACCAATTGATGCACTAAACAGGCTTGAAACAATGGTTTTAATGGCTGGACTTGATATTCCAATTAAAGCTATTAGAGAATATATTTATAACGCTATTGATTTAGTTATTAATATTGAAAGATTAAGTGATGGTAAAAGAAAAGTTGTAAGTATTTGTGAAATTGAGTCTATAAAAGACGGAGAGTTAAAACTAAAAGAAATTTTTGTATTTAAACAAAAAGGTTTAACTGAAAGTGGAGAAGTAAATGGAGAATTTTTAAGATATGATTTTGTACCTAAAGTACTTAAAAAATTAAAATCTAGAGGGATAGAAGACTTAGATTATATCTTTAAATAGAAAGGAATAATATGAATACAGAGGTAATTTTGGAACTTTTAATAATACAAATAATTGTTATAATTTTTATTATAACTTCTGTTTTAGTGCTTATTAAAACTAGAAACAATATTAAACTTGAAAAAAAGTTTTCAAAATATACAATAAGTCCACTAAACAATAATGACATTTCTTTATTTGATAAAATTGAAAAAATATTTAATTTGATGGTTAAAAAAACTTCAAAATTACTCTCTAAAACAAAATTATTTGATTCTTATGCAGCTAGATATGAAAAACATATTAGTTATGATAAACTAAAAACCACTTCTTCAATGGATTTTATATCTAAAAAGATTTTTGTTGGATTATTTTTTACTTTACTTTATTTAATTGCTGAGGCTGTTCATTATAATGGTATAAGTTTTCTAGCAATACTTTTAAGCTTCTTATTTGGTTTCTTTATATTAGATGTATTTATTCAATATAAATTTTATAAAAACAAAAAACAAATTGAAGAAGACCTCCTAAAAGCAGTAATAATTATGAATAATGCGTTTCAAAGTGGTAGAAGTATGGTTCAATCAATAGAAATAGTAAAAGAAGAATTAACTGGACCAATAAGCGATGAATTCAAAAAAATATATTTAGATATTTCATATGGCCTTAGCTTAGAAACAGTATTTGAAAGATTTTATAATAGAGTTAAAATTGAAGATGTAAAATATATTACTTCAAGTTTAATATTACTTAATAAAACAGGTGGGAATATAATAAAGGTTTTTGGAACAATTGAAAGAGAATTCTTTAACAAAAAGAAACTTATGAATGAACTTAAAACAATGACTGCTTCTTCAAATTTTGTTTTTAGAATATTACTTGTTTTACCTTTTGCTTTATACATAATAATATTCTTCCTTAATCCAGAATACTTTGCACCACTTTTTAAAACTAGTATTGGACTTTTCATTTTATTAATAATTGAATTTCTTTCTTTGAATTCATTATTAATATTAATAATATTGTTATTATATATAGGTTATATACTTTTAATTAGAAAGATTTTAAAGGTGAATATTTAATGAGAAATAGTTTAATAGAAAAAATTTATACTAAAAAAAGCATAAATAGAATTAAAAGAAAAGTTGATTTACTGGGTATTTATAATAAAATAAATCCTATTGAATTTATGAATATTAGATTAATTATAAGTATTGTTATTTTCTTTTTAACTTTATATTTATCTAATTATGGATATATTTATGCCCCTATTTTAACAGTATTATTTTATATATTTTTTGAATACTTCATACTTGATTATAGAATTAAGAAGAGAGGAAGTAAACTTGATTATGAAGCATTATTCTTTTTTGAAGTTTTAACTTTATCTTTAGAAGCTGGGAGAGACTTAAAAGGTGCTCTTGAACTTACATGTAAAAATATAGATAGTGAAATAAGTGATGAATTTAGTGAAACTTTAAGAGAAACAGAGTTCGGAAAAACTTTAAATGAAGCATTAAATGCAATGAAAAAAAGAATGCCAAGTGATACTATAAATAATGTAATTTTAAATATTACACAGTCTAATATGTTTGGTAATTCCATAATTGATACTTTATATAGACAAGTTGATTTTTTAAGGGATAAAAAAGTCTTAGAAGTTAAAAGCGTAATAGCTAAAATGCCAATTAAAATTAGTGTTACTTCTGTATTGTTTTTTGTGCCAATAATAATACTATTAATACTTACCCCAGTGATACTAAATATGATGTAAAGGAAGTGTTTTATGCCTAACCCAATATATAAGTTTATAAATGTTCATTACTTTAATTCTTTATCTAAATTACTTAAAAAAGAGTTAGGAATAAACACTGATAGAAATACATTAGAAAAATTATATAAAACAAATAATTCAAAGAGTTTGCTTGCTATTAACGATAGAAAAGTTGTAGGTCATATTTTAGTTGAAACAAAATATGATATAAAAAACGATAGATTTTATTATATTTTAAGTAACTTAATAATAAAAAAGGAATACAGAAAACTTGGTATTGGTACAACATTAATAAAAAAACTTGAAAAATATGCAAGAAAAAATAAAATATATTATTTAGAATATAATTTATTAAATCCTAATAAAGCAACTATAAGTTTTTTGCATTTTAATCATTTTAAAAAAGCTAGAAATAATACATTTTACAAAAACTTGATTAAATAAAGTGTAAAATGTATTTTTTTCTTGTAAAATCAAAAAATAAATATTAAAATTATTATAGTAGAGGAAGAGGATAAATATGAATAGAATAAAAGAAATATTTAGTAACATGGAAAAACCACAAAAAATACAATTCATAGTAGCAGCAAGTATTGCACTTTTATTACTTATTGCAGGTACTGCAAGTGCATTTGCATGGTTTAGTGCAACCGTAACAGGTAATGACACTGCGAAAGGAGACGTAGTAGAAACAGGTTCGCTTTCTATTGTCTATACAAACGGACAAGAACTAA
>USDC01000063.1 GCA_900553435.1 uncultured Mycoplasmatota bacterium | reverse complement strand
CACTTCGGTGTCTTGCTGGAAACCAGGTGCCGCGTTTGTCGCTTCATTTTTGGAATCAGGTCGTTCATATCTGGAAAATGATGTGACCGCTGTCGCCATGATTCCTGTTTTTTAAAAAAACTTTGCGTTTTTAGATTAACTTCTGTATAATTAAATTAGAAAGAAGGTATAAAATGATTGGACTCATTATAGTAGGTGTTATAGTACTTATTATTATAATTTATTTTATAGCAACCTATAATAGTTTAGTTGGTATGAAAAACAGAGTAAAAGATGAATGGAGTCAAATTGATGTTGAATTAAAAAGAAGAGCTGACTTAATTCCAAATTTAATTGAAACTGTTAAAGGTTATGCTAAACACGAAAAAACAACTTTTGATAGTGTAGTTGAAGCTAGAAATAAAATGAATAACTCATCTTCTAAGGAAGAAGAAATTGAGGCAAATAACATGATTACTGATGCACTAAACAAGTTATTTGCTCTTAGTGAGGCTTATCCTGAATTAAAAGCAAATGAAAACTTTAATTCATTACAAGCTGATATGAGAGATACTGAAGATAAGATTGCATTAAGTAGAAGAATGTATAATGATACTGTTTTAACTTATAATAATAAAATTGAAATGTTTCCAAGTAATGTAATCGCAAAAATGTTTAAATTCAAACAAGAAATATTCTTTAATGCAGAAGAAAATGAAAAAGAAGTTCCAAAGGCAAAATTTTAAGCTTACTTATTGTAGGCTTTTTAAAAGTAGGTGAAGTTTATGAAAAAATATATTTTTAGTTTTATATGTTTGTTTATATTTTTATTATTTCCAAGTTTAAATATTAATGCAGTTAGTTCAAATAGAGTAGATTATACTATTAAGGACTATTTTGTTCAAAGTGATATTGATATTGCAGGGTCATTAAATGTAAAGGAATTAATAGTATTAGATGGTGCATTTAATGGATATATTAGAGATATAAAATGGAAAAATGAAAAACTTAAAGAATTTACTGGAAAAGAAAAAGACTTTTATGGAAGCGATATTTATAATGCTACTGCAATTACAAATTTAAAAGTTGGAAAAGTAAATTTAGGAGATGAAATTGAATTTAATGATATGTTTAACAAAGTAACATATTTTGAAGAAGGAAAAAATTTAAAAAATGGAACAAAAGGAAAGTATGAATATACTAAGAATGAAAATGAAGCAAGCATTAAGATATTTGATGAATCTGAGGATAAAATAGTTGGCTTTTATCTAGAATATACTGTTCCAAATGTTGCAGTTAAACATAATGATGTAGCAGAATTTTACTATAATTTTATTGGTGAAGATTTTGATGATAAAATACAAAATGTTGAGGTTAGAACATTTTTCCCAGATGCAGCAAGTGATGATTATAAAGTATGGGCTCATGGACCGCTTAATGGAACTATAAATAAAATTGAGGGTAATTTAGGTTCTGTTCTTAAGTGTACTAACTTACCAGCTAACACTCCAGTTGATGTAAGAATGACTTATGATTTAGATTTGTTTCCAATAAGTATTAATAAAAATACAAATATTGACGCTCTTGATAAAATAATGAAAGTAGAAAAAGAAAGAGCTGATACAGCAAATGCTAAAAGAAATGCTGCTTCACTTGCAGTAAACATACTTGTTATAACTTCTATTGTATATATTGTTTTACTTTTAGTAATTGGAATATTTATTTACTTTAAATATGATAAAGAACTAAAAAGTAAGTTTAAAAATAAATATTATAGAGAAATTATAAAAGATTACCCTGTAGAAGTAATAGAATATTTAATGAATGGTAGAATTTCTAAAAATTCACTTACAGCGAGTATATTAAATTTAATAGAAAAGAAAAAAATAGAAGTAGTTGAAACTAAAAATAAAAAAGACTATATTTTAAAACTAGTAAATGAAAAAGGCTTAAGTAAATCAGAAGAAAAATTAGTCTCATTGTTATTTGAAGTTTATGGAAAAAATAAACAAGTTTCTACTAGTACACTTAAAAAAACACAAAAAGACCCAATGAAAATATCAGTTGCATATAATGATTGGGAAAATGAAGTACTAGCAACCGCTTATAAACAAAACTTCTATTTTGATGAAAATAAATTTAAAATGGTAGGAGTAATGTACGGAATAATTGGTTTCATATTATTTATACTAAATTTAGCTTTAAAAATTAATTCTATAATTCCAATAATTGCATTTATTGTTACAATAATTTTCATAATATATATCTTCACATTAAAGAAAAGAACTTATAAAGGAAATGAAGATTATCACAAATGGAAGGCATTTAAAAACTTTCTTAAAGATTTTGGAAGATTTGAAGAAAAGGAATTACCTGAGATTAAGTTATGGGGTAAATATCTTGTTTATGCATCTGTCTTTGGTATAGCTGATGAAGTAAGAAAATCAATGAAGATTAAGCTTGAACAAATTAATCCCAATTATGTTAATTTATACCCAGATACTATGTTTAATTATTTATTATTTACAAATTTTACAACAAACATAAATACATCTGCTGGTAACGTGCTTTCACAATCTCAAATAGCTAATACAACCTACTCAAGTGGAAGTGGAGTAGGTGGAGGCTTCTCTAGTGGAGGTGGCTTCGGCGGAGGCGGCGGTGGAGGCCGTGGCTTCTAAAAGAAAAAAATATATTAATTAAAGAGGGAATATATGAAATTTACTAAAAAAGACATATTAAATGTATCAGCATTATTATTAATATATATATTTATAATATTGTTTTTAAAGGAAAAAGGACTAATTTATGGTTCTAATGTTGATTGGATAAATCAACACTATCTTTTTGCTGATTATTTTAGAAATCTTTTTTATGATACTCATGAGGTTATTTCCTCTTTTTCAATGCATCTTGGTGCTGGACAAAACATATTTAACTTTGCATATTATGGTTATTTAAGCCCAGTTATTTTAGTATCTTTCTTATTTCCGTTTATATCAATGGAAATATTTTTGGGGTTAATAATGACGTTACTTATACTTTTAAGTATTATTTTTATGTATAAATGGCTTAGAAATAATGATTATAATGAAAATATAAGTTTTCTTACAACGTTTGTGTTTTTATCCTCTTCACCAATTATATTTCACACACATAGACATATTATGTTTGTAAGTTATATTCCAGCACTTATAATCGGTTTTATACTTATTGATAAATATTTTAAGACAAATAAAAAATATTTACTTAGTATAGTAGTAGCTTATATTATAATGTCTAGTTATTTTTATAGTATTAGTTCACTTATTTCATTAGCTCTTTATGCAACTTATAAGTATTTAAAATTAAATAAATTTAAATTTAAAGAATTTAAAAACATTGTTATAGATTTATTAAAACCAGTTATTCTTGGAATTGCTGCGGGAGCTGTTATTTTACTTCCAGTATTTAGTATTATTTTAAAAGGTAGAATTGGGGTTAAATCCTCATATGGGTTATTTGAATTACTTCCAAGTGCT
Source organism: uncultured Mycoplasmatota bacterium (assembly GCA_900553435.1). Classification (GTDB taxonomy): domain Bacteria; phylum Bacillota_I; class Bacilli_A; order RF39; family UBA660; genus UMGS1611. Next base: position 1,512 of record USDC01000063.1, on the reverse strand, counting down.
AGAATTGATGTGTTTTTATATAACGCATATTCTCTTGGATTTACCGCATTTTTTATTTCGTGCAGTTCCTGCATGAGCGTTTCATCAATCTGCATTTTTTATAATTGTTCTTTCATGTATGTTTTTTAATAAAAAAAGAGAAAATAAGTTTTTATTATTTTCAACATTATTACTATTATTTTTCCCAGTTATAGTATATTTACTAAATGGAGCTTTATATATAAATGGAAAAGTTTTAATACCATTTATACCACTTATTTGTATTTTATATGCAGAATTCTTTAAAGATTTTCTTTCAAATAAAATAAGAACAAAAAAATTTTTAATTCCTTTTATTCTTATTATAGCTTTTATATTTCTTACAGAAACTTATGAGCAAGAACAATATTTTTATATAGGTTTTTGTATAGACTTAATAATAACAACTATCTTGTTTTTAATCGCAAATAAATACAATAAATATATTTTTATAATTCCTATTTTTTGTTTAATGTTGTGTTTTACTTTGTTTTTAAATAAAACAGATGAATTTGTATTAAAGAGTAGATTTTTATATGATTATAGTTATGAAAAGGAATTTCTAATTAATGAAACAATTAAAAAAGATAAAACATTTTATAGGTTTGCAAACACAACGGATAATCATGATACAGTAAATAAAATATATAATGAAAACTATTATACCGCAGCAATATATTCTTCTACTTATAATAATTATTATAATAGGTTTTTCTTTAAAGAATTTGATAATGAAAACCCATATAGAAATACAGGACTACAATATTCTACAAAAAATATAATGTATGATATTTTAATGGGAAACAAATATAAACTTTCTACATTTAAAGATAGTAGTTTATTAGAAGAAGTAGAAACAAATAAAAATTATAGTATATATAAAAATAATTATGTATATTCTATTGGATATGCTACTGATAAAAATATGAATATAAATGATTATGAAAAGTTAGACTATCCATATAATACAGAGGCTTTACTTGTTTCTTCCATATCAAAAGATAAAACAAATTTTGATTATAATACAAAAATAGAAAAACTAAATTGGAATTTTGATACTTTTAATATTAAAAATGAAAACGGTGTTGTAAAATTTAAAAATAAAAAAGAGGAAATTAAAAGATTATATCTTCCAGAAACTAAAAAAATAAGGCTTTAATAATATCATTTGAAATGAAAAAAGAAGAGAGCTGTGAAGTAGGAGATACATACATAAAAATTGATGGAGTTAAAAATAAACTTACTTGTAGTGATTGGAAATATAAAAATGATAATCATACATTTAATTATGTTTTATCAAGTAAGAATGAAATAAATTCCCTTAAACTTACTATTTCTAAGGGAAGTTTTGAAATAGAAGATATTAATTTTTATACAATTGATTTTGATTATTTAAAAAACTTAAATAATAATATTGATAGATTAAATGTAAAAAGAGAAGATATAAAACAAGATGGTTTTACTGGAAGTATTAATGTTAAAAAAGACTCAAAG
>USDC01000062.1 GCA_900553435.1 uncultured Mycoplasmatota bacterium | reverse complement strand
AGAAATAGGCTTCTGTCAAGGTATAGAAAACTACTCAAGACATATAACAGGAAGAAAACCAGGAGAAAAGCCATATACATTAATGGATTTTTTCCCAGATGATTATTTAATAATAGTAGATGAATCACATGTAACGGTTCCTCAAGTTAGAGGTATGTATGCAGGAGATAGATCAAGAAAAACATCACTTATAGATAATGGCTTTAGATTGCCTTCTGCTTATGATAATAGACCATTAAACTTTGATGAATTTGAAGAGAATATTAATCAAATACTATTTGTAACAGCTACACCAGGATCTTATGAATTAGAGCATTCAACGACTATAGCAGAGCAAATAATAAGACCAACAGGACTACTTGACCCTATTGTTGAGGTTAGACCTATAAATAATCAAATAGATGATTTAGTAGTTGAGATAAATAAGGTAATAGAAAAAGATGAAAGAGTTTTATCATCTTCAAGAAGTTTTAAATAAAAAGTTAGATCTTTTTCCAGAACTAATAAAAGAAGAAAACGGTTTTATTCATACAAAATTTTATAAATATAATACTTGCAAGTACACAGATAAAGATGTAGAATATAAGAAAAATTTATTAATGGAATTTGTAAATGCTGGAAACTTTATTAGCATTAGAGATTTTCTAGAAGAACAAGAACGTGTAATAAATGAAAATTTTCTAGATCAAAAGGAAGATGAAAATGAAGTTTTAATTAGAACTATAGATAATTTATTAAAAAAGAAAGGAAAGAAAAAATGAAATTTAAAGAACTTGATAAAAGAAGAGAAAGCATTATAGAAGATGAAATAACAGAGTATTGGGAAAAAATTAATATACTAGAGAAATCGGTAGATAAAAACAAAGATTATTTTGTGTTTTATGATGGCCCAGCTACAGCTAATGGGATGCCTGGAATACACCATTTAATGGCCAAGTTTTTAAAAGATGCTTTTTGTAAATATAAGACAATGAAAGGTTACAAAGTACTTAGAAAAGTAGGTTGGGATACTCATGGTCTACCAGTTGAACTTGGTGTAGAAAAAAAATTAGGTTTTAAAAACAAAACAGATATTGAGGCATATGGAATAGAAAAATTTAATGAAAAATGTAGAGAAAGTGTATGGGAAAATGAAAGAGCTTTCGCAGAAGTTACTAAAAAACTAGGTCAATTTATTGATCTTAAAAATCCATATATTACATATAAAAATGATTATATTGAAACCGAATGGTGGATACTTAAAAAATATTTTGAAGAAGGACTAATCTATGAGGGACATAAAATACTTCCGTATTGCCACAGATGTGGAACTGGGCTTGCCTCACATGAAGTCGCACAAGGTTATAAAGAAGTTAGTGTTGAAACTGTTACTGTTTTAATGAAGAAAAAAGATGAAGATGTATATTTTTTAGTTTGGACTACAACTCCTTGGACATTACTTGCTAATGTGGCACTTTGTGTTAATCCAAATGAAGATTATATTAAATTAGTAAGTAAAGGAAATAAATTTATAATCGCAAAAAAACTTGCAAGTAAATACTTTGATGATTATGAAGTCTTAGAAGAATATAAAGGAAAAGATTTAGAAGGTATAGAATATGATCAACTTTTACCATTTATAAAAACAGATAAAAAAGCATTTTTTGTTACAACTGATAACTATGTAACAATGGAAGATGGGACAGGTATAGTTCATATTGCTCCTGCTTTTGGTGAGGATGACTATAATCTTGGTAAAAGATATGATTTACCTGTTATAAATCCAGTTGGAGAAGATGGAAAATATTTAGAAGGGCCATGGAAAGGTACTGTTGTTTTTGATGCTGATGTTGAAGTAATAAAGTATTTAAAAGAAAAAGGATTATTATTTAAAAAAGAAAAAATAAAACATAACTACCCACATTGTTGGAGATGTGATACACCACTTTTATATTATTCTAAACCAAGTTGGTATATAAAAATAACTGATTATAAAGATAAAATAATAAATGAAAATAAAAAAATAGAATGGTATCCAAGTTATATAGGTGAAAAAAGATTTGGAAATTGGTTAGAAAATATGAATGATTGGGCAATATCTAGAAGTAGATATTGGGGAACACCTCTTCCTTTATGGAAATGTTCCTGTGGACATTTAGAAATGATTGGTTCAAGAAAAGAATTAGTAGAAAAATCTATAGAAGACATAACAGAAGATATTGAACTTCATAGACCTTATGTTGATAATGTTCACTTAAAATGTCCTAAATGTGGTAAGGAAATGACACGTGTTAGTGATGTTATAGACTGTTGGTTTGATTCAGGTTCTATGCCATTTGCTCAATATCATTATCCATTTGAAAATAAAGAACTTTTTGAAACGCAATTTCCAGCAGATTTTATATGTGAGGGTGTAGACCAAACTAGAGGATGGTTTTATACTTTACTTGTAATAAGCACATTTGTAATGGGAAGAAGTTCATATAAAAGAGTTTTAGTAAATGATTTATTACTTGATAAAAACGGTAAAAAAATGAGTAAAAGTAAAGGGAATGCAATTGATCCATTCGCACTTATAGAAGAATATGGAGCTGATACGTTAAGATGGTATTTGCCATATGTTTCTCCAGTATGGACTCCGCTTAAGTTTGATTTAGATGGATTAAAAGAAGTACATTCCAAATTCTTTAATCCACTTAAAAATACATATAACTTTTTCTCAATTTATGCTAATGCGGATAATATAGATCCAAGAGATTTTAAACTTAATTATGAATCACTTGAAATAATTGATAAATGGTTATTATCAAAATATAATAAACTAATAAAAGAAGTAACAGAGTATTATGAAGAATATGACTTAAATAAAGTTGTTAAAAAAATAACTGAATTTGTAAGTGAAGAATTAAGTAATTGGTATATTAGAAGAAACAGAAATAGATTTTGGGCAAGTGATAAGACAGAAAGCAAAATGAATGTATATAAAGTCACATATGATGTTTTACTTGGTCTAAGTAAGATAATTGCTCCAATCGTACCATTTTTATCAGAAGAACTTTATAGAAACTTAACAGATGAAGAAAGTGTTCACTTAAGTACTTTCCCTGAATATAATGATTTAATGATAAATGAAGAAATAGAAGAGAAGATGGATAAGGTAAGAATGCTTATTTCTATGGGGAGAAACTTAAGAGAAGAAGCTAAAATAAAGGTACGTCAACCGCTTAGTGAAGTAATATTAGACTCAAAGAATGAAGAATTACTAGGAGATTTAGTTAATTTAATTTATGAAGAGTTAAATGTTAAGAAAGTTACATTCGCAACTAATTTAAAAGATTTTATGAATTATGTTATAAAACCTAATTTTAAAGTCGCAGGACCAATGCTTGGTAAAAATATTGGTAAGTTTAAAAATGAACTTTTAAATCTAAGCGAAGAAAAAAAAGATAAACTTGTAAATAATGAAGAGATAACACTTGATATTGGTGATAAAATAAATGTAACTAGTGATATGATAGAAGTAAGTGTTGAGGCATTAGAAGGGTTTAATACTTTAAGTGAGGATAATGAATTTGTTATATTAAATACTAATTTAACAGAAGATTTAATACTTGAAGGCCTTGCTCGTGAATTTGTATCTAAAATTCAAAACTTAAGAAAAGAAAGAGATTATAATATAACAGATAGAATTAAAATATATTATGAAGATAACGCAGAATTTGAAAAAGTTTTATCTTCATTTGAAGATTATATAAAAGGTGAAACACTTGCTGTTGAAATAAATAAAAAATACACTTTAGCAGAAGAATTAAAAATTAATGATTTAAAAGTCTTTGTAGATATAGAAAAAGTAAGTTAGTATATACTGAGAGGTATATACTTTTTCTTTACAAAAGTTAGATTTTGTGTTAATATACCCTCTTAAGTAAATGGGGGAAATATGGAAACAATTAAAATAAGTTATAGAAAGAAAAGTGAACTTAAAAACTTAAAGTTACCACCTATTGTAACTAACACTGAAAGTACTTTATATCCAATTAATATTGGCAAAAACTGGAGAAAAGAACCTAAAATATTAAAAGAGTTTAGACCTCTTGGTAAAACATACATTAGTAATAAGCTAGCAACAATTAATAATTTAATGGAATTTAGAAGTAGTTTTTCTACAGTACCAGAACTTGTACTTCCTGAGAAATTAGCTTTCATCGAACGTAAAGAAATCGGGGGAGGTATTAGTGAACATTTAGGCTACATAATGCCTTATATTAAAGAAAATATAAACTTAGTTTTAATACTGCAACATAAAGATATAGATATAAAAGAAAAAATAACATATTTAAAAATGATTGGGAGTATGTTAAATAGACTTCAAAAAATAAAAATATTAGGAGAAGGATTTTATTTATCTGATATGCATGAGGGAAATTTTTTATGGGATTTTGATAATGAGATGTTAAGAGTAGTAGACTTAGATAGTTCTAAGCTAGCGGGTTCTTATCCCTTTGTTTCCAAATATTTAGAAATCAACAAAGTTATAAAAAGAAAAGAATTAGAAAGTAAATATCTTAAAAACTATAAAGGAGAATATTTACCTAATAATAATACAGAACTTTTATGTTTTGTTACAATGATTTTAAATACAATTGGAAATGGAAAGGTAACAAATTTAAAATATGAAGAGTTCTATAGTTATCTAGCACATTTAATTGATGCTTTCGCTTCAATTTATCAAGCATATGACACAGTAGATCCTACTAAATATTTAGATGAAATACCTAATAATGTAGAAAATGTAAGACTTGATGATTTTGTAAAAAGAATTAGAAAATAATGCTTAAAATAAAAAAAAGTGATATAATATTTTTCTGGAGGAAAAAATGTTAAAAAGTATTGAAGGACTTAGTAAAAGTGAAATCATAAAAGAGTACCATATTAATAATGGAAAAATTTCAATAACATATTTAAATGGAGTAACTGAAGTTTTCTTAGCTACAGATGATATAATTGAGGCTGTAGAAGAGACAATGGAAGAACAATGTGAAGAGTATATTTATAATTCTACTACT
>USDC01000061.1 GCA_900553435.1 uncultured Mycoplasmatota bacterium | reverse complement strand
CCCCCCCCGCAATTGACGTTTGGTTGGCAGTTTTTTAGTATATTAAAATTTTTCTTTATAAAATTTAATTAGCTAATTCATTTACAACAGCATTTATTTTAGCGTGCAATGTTTGTTCTACTGCATCCTTATTTTTGTTATAAGTTATTTCTAAAGTATAAGTTCTTTCTTCATTTTTCTCTAAAGTTATATTTTTTATTATAGGAATGTTTGCTCCTGTAGTTGGAACAACTGTTTTTTCCCAGAATTATCTTTTACGGTATAAACTAAACCATCAGTATCAGTATAAGTATTATCTATATAAGTCCAAACAATATTATAATTTATCGCACCAGTAGAAGTGTTTTCTACTGTAAATGTTTTTGAGACTGTTTCTTTATCCTTTAAATAACTAGCATCTATTTCAGAGTCTCCCTCAAAAACAACTGATATATCTTCATTTTTTATTAATACTGAGCTTACATCTGTTGATGCTGAAGTTTTATTATTTACATATGAATAAGCTACTCCTGAAGCTCCTAAAATTAATGCTAAAATTGCGATGCTTGAAACTAATATCATTTTCTTAACTTCACTCATAGCCTAACCTCCCTATACTATACTTAGTGTAACAAAGAATTTTTAGTTTAGTCAAGAAAAAAAGCTATAAATTTTTAATTTTTATAACTTTTTTAAAACAAACTAAGTTGTGAGCTTTCTGGTATATCATCTAACGCTCCCATTGCTCTCATTTTATCTATTAACGTAGCTGAAACTTTTCCTCTATATTGTAAATCTTCTATACTTACAAAAGGCTTTTTATCTCTTTCCTCTACTATCTTTTTCGCAGCAACATCTCCCATTCCATCAAGTGCGATAAATGGAGGTATTAATCCTTTACCATCTTTAGTCTTTTTAAACATTAAAGCATCACTTTCTGTTAAGGAAATATTTTCAAAATGTATTCCTCTTTTAATTGCTTCATAACAAATCTTTAAACAGCCTAGTACACTTGCTTCTTTATTTGTTGCATCAAAACCTTTATTAGCAATTTCTTGGATTTTAAGTCTTACTGCGTCTTCACCTTTATGCATCGCATCTAAATCAAAATCACTTTCTCTAATAGATAAATACACTCTATAATAACTAAGTGGATGATATACTTTAAACCACGCCACTCTAAAGGCCATTGTAACATAAGCAGAAGCGTGCGCTTTTGGAAACATGTATTTAATTTTTTCGCAAGATTTAATATACCAATCTGGTACACCATTTTCTTTCATTACAGCCTTTAATTCTTCCCATTTTTCTGGTTCTTTTACACTTTTTCCTTTACGAATAAATTCACTTGTCTTAAATGCTTGACCTTTTTCTAATCCTTGTTGTATTAAATAAACCATAATATCATCACGACATCCGATAACCTCATTAAATTTACAAGTCCCATTTAAAATAAGGTCTCTAGCATTACCATTCCATACATCAGTTCCATGAGACAAACCAGATATTTTAATAAGGTCAGCAAATGTTTTTGGTTTTGCTTCTTCTACCATTTTAATAACAAAATTTGTTCCAAACTCTGGTATTCCTAAAGTACCAGTAGGACAATTAATATCTTCTTTAGTAACACCAAGTGCTTTAGGTGAAGCAAATATACTAAGAACTTTTTTATCATCAAGTGGTATATCATTTATATCTACATTCTCATCATCACCTAAATATTTTAACACCGTAGGATCATCGTGTCCTAGTATATCTAGTTTAAGCAAGTTTTCTTCAATATCATGATATTCAAAGTGAGTTGTATACCATGCAGCACTTGTATTTTCAGCTGGATATTGATAAGGTGTAAAATCAAAAATATCCTTTCCTGTTCCAACAACTACAATACCTCCTGGATGTTGACCTGTAGTTCTTTTTACACCTGTTATACCAAGTGCTAAACGTTCAACTTCAACATTTCTTAGTGTAATTCCTTTAAGTTCACAATAAATTTTTACAAACCCAAAAGCAGTTTTTGATGCGATAGTAGAAACAGTCCCAGCACGATATACATTTTCCTCTCCAAATAATACTTTTGTATAATCATGTGCTTTTGCTTGATATTCCCCAGAAAAGTTAAGGTCTATATCAGGTGTTTTATCACCGTTAAAGCCCAAGAATGTCTCAAATGGAATATCTTGTCCATTCTTTTTAAACTTAGTACCACATTCACATACTTTATCTGGCAAATCAAAACCACTACCATAAGTATAAGATAAAGGTTTACCATCATCATCTTCAAATATACTTTTTTTACAATTTGGACAAACATAATGTGGAGGAAGAGGATTAACTTCTGTTATTCCCATGAAAGTTGCAACTAAACTAGAGCCAACACTACCACGTGAACCAACTAAGTATCCATCATCATTACTTTTTTTAACAAGCATTTGACTTATCAAATAAATAACATCATATTCTCCACCTATAATTCCACTTAATTCTTTATCAAGTCTTTCTTCAATAATTTTTGGTAATTCTTCTCCATATATTGCTTTTGCATTTCCATATACCATGTCTTTTGTTTTTTGTGCAGAATTCTCCATTTTTGGAGAACATAAGCCTTTTTTTAATACATGTACTTCTTCAGTAAACATATCAACTATTTTATTAGTATTAGTTACTACTATTTCATATGCCTTTTTACTATCCAGAAAATCAAACTCTTCTAACATTTCTTTTGTAGTCATTAAATATGCATTAGGAATTTCTTTAATATCTTTTCTATATAATGGATGAAAACCTCCACCTGGCACTTTTTGTGTAACTAATATATCTCTATAAATATTATCTTCTGGGTCAAGTGTATGAACGTCCCCAGTTGCACATACTATTTTACCTACTTTATCTGCGGTATCTATTATTTTTTTTATTCTCTCTTGTATTTGTAAAACGTTATAAAAATCTCCTAAATCAACTAAATGTTTTGCAATACTTGGTGGGTTAACTTCAATAAAATCATAAAATTTCATCATATTAGCAAGTTCTTCTTCTGTCTTATTTGCCGCTTCTTTAAATATTTCCCCATTTATACAACCAGAACCTATAAGAAGTCCTTCTCTTAATCTTTCTATTTCACTTTTTAATATTCTTGGAGTTTTATATAAATATTTGGTATTTGCTAAACTTATAATTTTAAATAAATTTTTTAAACCTACATCATTAAGTGCATAAACAGTTATATGAAAAGGTCTTCCCATTTTATGTATTTGAGATTTATCCACTAATCTATTTAAATCCTCTAAAGTAACAAATGAAGAATCTACTGTAGATAACATCTTATGAAGTAGATATGCAGTTCCCTCTGCATCATAATCTGCTCTGTGATGACCTTCTTCATCAAACTCAACATTATACCTTTTTACACACGCACTCAAACTGTGTCTTGCTGCGTCTGGATTTAATGCTTTTGAAAGTTCCATAGTATCAATTACTGTATTAGTAAATTCCCCTAAATTATATTTTCTATAACACATCTCAACAAAAGATGTATCAAACCTTGCGTTATGAGCAACCATTGGTAAAGAGCCATACCAATCTTTAAATCTCTTAAATGCATTTTCTTCATTATCTTTATCTTTTAACATATCATCAGTAATATTAGTAATATCAGTTATTACTTTTGATAATTTTTTTCCAGGATTAATTAATTCATTAAACTTATCTATTATTTCTCCATTTTTAATCTTTACTGCACCAATTTCAATAATAGAGTCCCCCGCACCAGCATTAAGTCCAGTAGTTTCAAAGTCAAAAACAACATATGTAGTATCCTTTAAACTATCCTTTGTCGGTCTTAAAATAATACCTACATCATCATTTACAACATATACTTCACTTCCAAACAAGACTTTTATATCCCCTTTATTATTATAAAGTTTTGGAAATTCTTGTACAGTATTCTTATCCGTTACTCCTATTGCTCTATGTCCTAGTTCTTTTATCTTTGCAAAAAGAGATTTATCAAAATCAATTAAGCCATCCATCTGACTCATTTTAGTGTGTAAATGTAGTTCTACACGTTTTTCTTCTGCATCATCCACTCTTATTGTTTTTTTACTTTTAATACTTTCTATATCTCTTATATTTAAAACTAATTCTCTTAAATAATCATCATGTTTTACAAACCCTTTTATCTTATACCAATTGTTCTTCTTTATATTCTTCTTTAAATTATTTACAACTTCTTTTTCTTTAGTAAACATTTTGGCAATAATACTATCAGTATTATCACTTACTTTTAAAGTAATAATATTACCACCATTTTTTGTTTCTCTAAACTCCATATCAAAAACATATACTTCTAATATTACGTTGTTCTCCTCAGCTATAATATCTTTTACAAGCATACTTTTACCTTTAATAGGATTACCTAAAATAACTCTTTCCTCTTTTTCTTCCTTTATTATTTTTACATCTGTCTTTTTTATTAACTCTTTTATTTTTTCACGTTTTTCTTCGTTTAACTTATAATCAATTTTTATATTTTTAAATCCAACCATTTGTAATTTTTTTTCAAGTTCATCAGTTACTGTCTTAAATTTATTTAGCTCCATCTTATTTATTACTTCAACAGTTATTTTATCTTTATCATATTTTATTTCATTATCCATTATAGTATTAAGTGTAGGAATATCCTTAGATAAATCAGTTAAAAAATATGTAAAATACTCCTCTAACATACTTAGATTTTTAACATCAAAAAAATGTAAAAACAGTTGACAAGTATTTTGTTTATGTTAGAATGTAAGCGTAGTTAGAAAAAGCTAACCGCATTAAGGCGTGATAAAATAAAGCGCTTTCGTTTGCTTAGCATAGGAGACAGATATGAATTTAAGTGAAGCTAAAACAGGAGAAACGTATATAGTTAAAGATATTTCAAGTGATGACGAGGAGCTCAAATCTTTTCTGTTCACTTTAGGGTGTTACAGCGGTGAGCCAATAACGGTCATTTCCCATATAAAGGGAGGATGTGTCGTATCGATAAAGGATGGAAGATACAATATAGATGACGGCATAGCCGAATCGATCTTAATATAAAACTGATTTGAATAGTGACGAAGGTCACTATTTTTAAGGAGCACAGGTTAGTTGAGGATAACTACCGACGGACTTATTTATTATTATATAGACAGGAGGATGTAACATGAGAATTGCTTTTGCCGGCAATCCGAACAGCGGGAAAACCACGATGTATAACGCGCTGACCGGAAAACACGAACATGTA
>USDC01000060.1 GCA_900553435.1 uncultured Mycoplasmatota bacterium | reverse complement strand
TGCTGTCCCTCGCAGCCTGCGGCAATAACAACAATACTTGCATCCTTACAGTCGCTGTAATCACCTACTTTAATCTCAAGTTTAGATGGTGCGAAAGCTAAACAATGATTTAAATCCATAACTTCTCCCGTAATTCTAGAAGTATCTAAATCAATTAAAACAAGCTCATTTACAAAAGTTCTCTGATTTAATAAGGCATAAGCATAACTCATACCAACATTACCACACCCAATTAAAACAACTTTTTTATTCATAAACTTTATCCTTTCTAGTTTTATTTTATCACAAATAATAAAAAAAATAATGCGAAATGCATTATTCAATTGTAATTTGTTTCTTTTCGATTTTTTTATCTTCTTTTGGAACAACGATTTTTAAAATTCCATCTTTAAATTCAGCTTTGATATCATCAGAATCTACATCACCTACGTAAAATTGTCTTTGAATACGTCCATAAACTCTTTCTTTTTTAATATAATTTTTATCTTTTTCTTCTTCTTTTTCATCTTTTTCAGCAGTAACTGATAAATATCCATCATGACATTCTACATTTATTTCATTTTTATTAAATCCTGGGATATCAAGTTCAATATTGTATTTTCCATCCTTTTCATAAATATCACATTTCATTTCAGATGGAACTACATCGTTATTAAAGAAGTCATCGAAAATACTGTCTAAATAATATTTTTTTGGTAATAAACTCATTTTTCATGCCTCCTTACATTTATAATACTACCACTTTTATTAGCACTTGTCAAGTCTAAGTGCTAACTATTTTTATTATATGTAAATATGGAGTATTTATTCCTTTTCTACAAGATTTTCTAAACTAATAATGCAATTATAATATAATTTCTCTAATAATTTAATTTTTTTAAAGTTAATTAACCTACAAAAAAAGTTTTTCTTATATTCGTTTAAAAGCATGCTTTCAATTTCTGGTAATAATTCTTCACAATAAAATTTCATATTTAACCACCTTACCTACATTTTACAGGTTATATAGCCAATAGTCAAACAGCCTTTTAAGTGGGATAATTTTTTTAGAAATGCAGGTGAGCTATATGAAAAACAATGACAATATCATACTCGATTTTAAAAATGGCTCTTTTGTGTTTGGATTAAACAGTTTACTAAAAAAGAAAAACATTAGTATTAATAAATTAATGAGAGAAACAAAAACAGATTATAAAGTAATAAAAAGATTAATGACTGGAGATTTGAAAAGAATTGATACAAATGTTATATATAAATTATGTAATTATTTTGAATGTAGTAGTTCTGAAATATTTGAATATTTTCCAAATAAAAAGGAGAAAAAATGAAAAAAAGTAAAGAATTTTATAAAAGTGATGCAATAACACTTGCTAAAAACTTAATTGGAAAAGTATTAGTTCATATAACTGATGAGGGGATAACTAAAGGAATAATAGTAGAAACTGAAGCTTATATGGGAAAAGTAGATGATGCTGCGCATAGTTTTAAAAAAAGTAAAAAAAGAACTGCAATTATGTATGAAAGTGGAGGCTATGTTTATATGTACCTTAGTTATGGTATTCACTTTAATTTTAATATAACATGCAATCATAAAAACATCCCTGAATCTGTTTTAATTAGAGCTTTAGAACCTTTTAACGGAATAGAATTAATGAAAAAAAGAAGAAATATACAAGATATCAATAAATTATGTAATGGGCCAGGAAATCTATCTAAAGCCATGGGGTTTTCCTTAAAAGATTATGGAAAAGATTTGACTGCTGATGAAATTTATATTGAAGACAAAATTAATAATCCTACAATCGTAAAAAGCAAAAGAATTGGACTAAATAAAAATAAAAAATCCAAAAATAAACTTTGGAGATTTTATTTAAAAAACAATAAATATGTTTCTAAAAAATAATTTTAATTTTTCTTTTTATAATATATAACTTTGTATATTTCCATTAATATTAAAATTGAAAAAGATAAAATAAGTAAAAACAATAAATGAATTAAAGGAATACTACTTGTTTGTAAAAAATTACTTAAAATTGGAACTTCCATAAATACCATTTGTAAGGTTATAGAACTTACAATAGAAAAGAAAATTAAAGGATTTGTTTTAATTGGCACTTTAAATGCTGATTTTTTTTCACTTCTACAATTAAAGACATGTACATTTTGTAAAAATACCATAAGTGCTAAAATATATCCTCTGGCCAAACCAACTTCAAAGTTTAAAATATTTACTAAATAATACCATACAATAAAAACTAAAATACCTATAAAAAATCCTGAAGTTAAAACTTCTAACAATAAATCTTTATTAAATATTGATTCTTTAGGGGTTCTAGGCGGTTCTTTCATAATATCTTTATCATTTTTTTCAAATGATAATGCAAAATCTTGAAGTCCACTAGTTGCTAGATTAATCCAAATTAATTGAATTGCAACAAGTGGCATAGGCATGTTAAATAAAGTAGATAAAACAAAAAACAATACCTCTGCTAAACCACAAGAAAGTAACATATAACATACTTTTCTAATATTACTATAAGCACTTCTTCCTTCAAAAACTCCAGCAACTATGCTTTTAAAACTATCATCAGCTAAAATCATAGATGCAGTTTCTTTACTAACATCTGTACCACTTCCCATAGCAACACCTATATTAGCAGATTTCAAAGCAGGTGCATCATTAACTCCATCTCCAGTCATTGCTACAAATTCCCCGCTTCTCTTCAAAGATTCAATTATTCTTAATTTTTCTATTGGGTTTACCCTACTAAAAATAGTTTTTTCTTTAACAAATTTATCAAAAAAGGATAATCCCTTGTTATATGCATTATCTATTTCTAAACCTGTTGCAACTTTCTCTTCAGAATTTACTAAATTTAGTTCCTTTCCGATTGCAAAAGCTGTAAGGGGATGATCACCTGTAATCATAATTACTTTTATACCAGCATTTTTACAGTCATCAATAGATTTTTTTACTTCTTCTCTTATTGGATCTATAAATCCAACTAACCCTAATATTTCCATATCACTTATATCTTTTTCTGAATAATTTTCTTTTAATTCAAAATTTTTTACCTCAACATTACCTACAGCAAGAACTCTGTAACCCTCTTTCGCAAGATTTTCACTTTCTTTTATAAGTTCTTTATCTATAGTACTTGTAAAACTCATTATTTTTTCTAAAGAACCTTTTACGGTACAAAATATTTTATCATTATATTTATAAAAGACCGCAGAAAATTTATTTTGTGACTCATATGGTATAGATGCAATAATTTCCCAATCTTTTATATTCACATTTGCTTTTAAACCTAATGATAAAAATGCAACATCAATTGAATCTCCATCATAAACCCATTTTTTATCCTTTTTTATTAAATCAGCTTCATTGTTAATAACTGCACATTTAATTAAAGTTTCTGTTTTACTATTCATATCATCAACATAACCATCAGCATTATAACCTATTCCCGTTACATTATGGATTTCTTTATTTTTTAAAACAATTTTTTTAGCAGTTTGTTCGTTTAAAGTTAAAGTTCCTGTTTTATCACTAGCTATAACTGTGCAACTTCCTAGGCTTTCAACTGCATTTAATTTCTTAACAATCACATTCTTTTTATACATTCTATTTGATGCGATTGTTAAAGCCATAGTAAGTGCTAAAGGCAAACCCTCTGGCATTGCTGCAACAGATAAAGCGATAACTGAAGTAAATATATCTCTTCCGTTATTACCTTTAATAATCAATAAAAGTGCAATTATTAATGCAATAAAAATAACTAAAACGCTAATTTGTTTAGAAAACTTTTCCATTCTTATCGATAATGGAGACTTGGCTTCTCTACTATTTATAACACTATCTGCAATTTTTCCTAACTCAGTATTAGCTCCTACATCAACAACTACAGCCGTAGCTCTTCCAGACATAACAGAAGTTCCAGCATAAAGCATATTAATTCTATCACTTAAAACTGTGTTTTTATCAATTGCATAATCAACCTTTGACTCATTTACACTTTCACCAGTAAGTGCTGATTCATTAACAGACAAATTATTAGCTTTTATAATACGCATATCTGCGCTTATTTTATCTCCTGATTCTAATAATACAATATCTCCTACTGTTAAATTACTAGAGTCAATTACTTTTTCCTTACCACTTCTTATTACATTAACTTTAACTTTAATCATTTCTAACAATGAAGAAGCATTCTTAGAGGCTTTCCACTCTTGAAAAGTACCAAGAAGCAAGTCTAAAACAATAATAAAAGCAATAGCTATTCCATTTAAAACTTCTCCAATTAATAAAGTTATAAAACAAGTTATTGTTAATAATATTACAATAGGGTCTAAAAATTGTTTTAAAAATATTTTAATAACTGAATTACCTTTCTTTTTTGGTAAAACATTTTTACCATATTTTATTAACCTATCTTTTATATCTTTTTCATTTAACCCACTCTCTGATGTATTTAATTCTTTTAAAACATCATTTTTATCTTTACTATGAAAATTATTCATTTTTTCACCCTTACATTTTCCATACTATAATAATACAATATTTACTAAAAAATAAAAACTATTCATTAGTTTATTTTATTTAATTTACATTTTATGTTATTATTAAAATAGGTGAAAAAAATGATAACAACTTATATTATTTATTCATTTTTAGGATGGCTAATTGAAGTAGTAGGAAAATTAATACAAAAAGGAAAATTTATAAATAGAGGTTTTTTAATTGGGCCTTATTGTCCAATATATGGTTTTGCTGCGCTTACCATGATTTTTTTATGGAAAGGTTATCTAAATGACCCCTTTACTTTATTTATTTTAATCACTCTTACAGCTGCGATACTAGAATATATAACTAGTTTCATATTAGAAAAAATATTTAAAACAAGATGGTGGGATTATTCAAATTATAAATTTAATATTAATGGTAGAATTTGCTTAGAAACAATGATTCCTTTTGGTTTTGCTGGTTTAATTTTAATGTATGTATTAAATCCTTTTTTTGAAAGTTTGCTTAATAGTTTACCGCAAATATTTTTAAATATTTCTGCATTTATCTTATTAACAAGCTTTATAATCGATAATATTATAACAACAAAAATCATTTTTAATATTACCACTATTAGTAAAATTATTAAAACTGACTCTACAGAAAGGATAAACAAATTAATAAGAAAAAGAATTGAAAAAAATAATAAAATTTTACAAAAACGTATTTTACATGCATTTCCAAAACTTAAATTTTTAAGTA
>USDC01000059.1 GCA_900553435.1 uncultured Mycoplasmatota bacterium | reverse complement strand
ATATATCTGATACTGGAGGTCTTAAAAGTTTAAATGGATTTTCTGGAAATGGATACGCTAAAATCACCTTATTAAGTATAAAATAAAACAATTTGAGTTTTTTCAAATTGTTTTTACATGTTTGGAAAGTTTTTTAAATATGTATTATAAGCTTTTACTTCGGTAGAGTTTTTATTTAATTGTTTAATTTTGTAGTTTTTATCCTTTTCTCTAATTATTTTTTTAACAAAATATTGAGTAAGATAGGGATTTCTAATAAATAGTGGACCAGTAGAATAAGTGGCATAGAAATTTTTATATGTATATCCCTCTGTTTTTTCCTCTAGATTATTTCCTGTACCATAAGTTAAATTAAATAATGGAGAATCATTTTCATAAATAAAACCAGCTCTATTTTGAAAACCAATTATTTTTTCTTTTATTAGTTTTGTAAAACCTGAATATTCTCCAACTGCTCTAAAGTTAGATTGATCTGTTATATTTTTAACATTTATTACTTTTGTATAATAATTAAATATATTTAATGTATTTAGTTTGTTATTATTAAAATCAATTATATATTTTCCAAAAATTTCATATGAGTTTCCTGTTATAAAAAAGTATTTATTATTATTTATTGCTTCTTTTATATCTTTTTTATATTTTTTAATATCTTCAATAACAATTTTTTGATTTTCTTCTGTTCCCATTCCCATATAATAAATATCGTACTTTTTAAATGAAATTTTATCATCTTTTGTTAGAAAATGTATTTCTGTTTCAACACCTTGATTTTTAAAAAACTTTTCTAATGCTCTTACATTCCCATTTTCACCATATAAATTTAATAAATCATAATATAAGTGAGCTATTTTAATTTTCATTTTCTACCCCCTCATTTAATATTTTTGTAAAATATTCTATAATATCAAAATATACAATCATATAAATATCTCCAGTTGTTTTTTCTTTTAATGTATTTAATACATCTTCTCTATTTTCAAGTAATATTATTTTGTTTTTATCAATTCCTGCGTATTCTAATCTAAGTAAGAAATCATATCTAAATCTTCCAAAAATTATTATTTTATTTATGCTTTCATTGTTAAGTTTTTCAAAATTTATATCATATAACCAAGATATATCGTTTTCTTTATAACGTCTTGAAACATTATCAAAGCCCATTACAACATTTTTATAACCTTTTTTGTTTATCACGTAGTTTATTGATTGTTCATAGCTAACATTTGTTTCGTTTTTACTAAGTAGAAATTGTAATTTTCTATTATTAAAGTTATAAACTGTATATCTTTTAGTTTTAAGAGAGTTTTCATTTACAATATTTTTAATTTTACTTTTGCTTATACCAATAACATTACATACCGCATAAGCAGCAAGTGTAAAATAAACAGAATACAAAAAATCACTTGGAATATTTATTTGATCAGTTCCAATAAATATTTTTTGTTTGTTTAAATCAATGTTATGAGCCTCATAATTTAAATTAGGCCTTTTAAAACTGCACTTAGAACATTCATAACTACCAATATGAGAGTAGTGGTAAAAATTATATTTTAATTTGTTATTACATATTGGACAGTATGCCGCATCTAAATTATTTAAATAAGGTTTTTTAAATGAATATTTAGTTTTATCAAGGCCATAATAATAGGACTTTTTCTTATGTTCTAACCCAAATCTTACAACGTAAGGATCATCAGCATTTAAAATAAGTGTAGTGCTTTTAGGAATAATTTCTTTAATTTCATTATATATTGCCTCGGGGTGAGCGTTTCTTGAGGGTTGATCTCTTGTAATATTAGTTATTACAAAATGTGTTGGTTTAATTTTTTTTATTATATATTTTGCAAATTTTTCATCTAATTCCATAAGTAAAACATCTTTATTTATTTTCCCATTTAAATCACAATTTTCTAAAACTAATGAAGTTATACCATTTACTGCATTACTTCCATCCTTATTATAAGCAACAGTTTTACCACTTTTAGTTAAAATATGTGCGATTAATTCTGTGGTAGAACTTTTACCAGTTGAACCAGTAACTCCAATAATAGTTTTTGGGTATGTAATTTTATCAAGTAGATTTTTATCTACCTTTAAAGCCCAATATCCACCAATTACACTTCCGTTTTTTCCAGTACATTTACTTGCGAAGTTAGCAAGCCTTCCAAGTAATATTGCAATTTTCTTTCTCATGTATATCACCACCGTAATTATAACTAATTTATCGAAAAATAACAAGTTTTGTCGAGTTTGTAGAAAATAAATAATCTATTTAGTAGAATAGAGGAGGTGAATGATATGAACATAATATTTAAAAATGATACGTTGTTTGTAGATTTAGAAAGAAAAGAGGAAATAGATGAAATGAAAAGAAGAGTATGTTCAATAACGGACGGGTTTAAAATTAATAATGTAGTTATTAATACTGGAGGTATTAGAAAAAGTAATTTAAAAGGATTAAATGATTTTATGAGTGAGTATAAAGAAAATTATAATGGGAGTATTACTATTCAACAAAAATAGAAAGCTTTTTCTATTTTTTTAATTAAATCAAACAAATTATTCATATAATTAGTGTAAAAACTAAAAGTTGTAATTGTTTTTATATGTTTTATATGTTAATATATTTATGGTTTTATACCAAATAAACACAAATACTGATTTATTTATCTAGTGCCTATTTGGTGATTAAATAAAGATGATGTATTTGGGTGAAGAAACGAAGGAGGATTTATTTATGGCAGTAGTGTCAAAAAACGTATTATTAGAAGCGGGGGTACATTTCGGTCATCAAACAAAAAGATGGAACCCTAAGATGAAAGAATATATTTTCGCAGCAAGAGATGACATTTACATCATTGATTTATCAAAAACAGTAGAAAAACTAGAAGAAGCTTACAAAGAACTAAAAGCTATTTGTGAAAATGGTGGAAAGGTTTTATTTGTAGGTACTAAAAAACAAGCACAAGAAGCTTCATTAGAAGAAGCAGAAAGATCAAATAGTTTTTATGTAACTGAAAGATGGTTAGGTGGAACATTAACTAACTTTAAAACTATAAGAGCTAGAGTTAATAGATTAATTCAAATTGAAAAAATGGAAAACGATGGAAAATTTGAATTATTACCTAAAAAAGAAGTAATTAAAATTAAGAAAGAATATGATAAACTTTCTAAATTATTAAATGGTATTCGTGATATGAACAGATTACCAAAAGCACTTATAATTGTTGATCCTAGAAAGGAATATAATGCAATTAGAGAAGCGAGAAAACTAAATATACCAGTTTTTGGTGTAGTGGATACTAATTGTGATCCTGATGATGTTGATTACGTTATCCCAGGAAATGATGATGCAGTTAGAAGTGTAAAAGTTTTATTAGGTGTTTTAACAAATGCTATATGTGAGGCAAATAGTCTACCACTAGTTGATTATACAACTGAGGAAGATGTTAAAATTAGACGTAAAAGCACAAAAAATGAAGAAGTAAAAGAACCTAAAGAAACAAAAACAAAAGAAACTAAAGAAGTAAAAGATGTAAAAGAATTAAAAGAAGCTAAAACTAAAAAAGAAGAAGTAAAGGAAAGTAAAACAAAAGAAGTAAAAGAAAAAACCGAAAAGAAAGCTAAAAAAGAAGAAAAGATTGATTATTCTAAAATGACAGTAACTGAACTTAAAGCAATTGCTAAAGATAAAGGTATTAAAGGTTACTCTACTAAAAAGAAAGATGAATTAATTGAATTATTAAAATAATTATATAGGAGGATATTAAATGATTAGTGCAAGCATGGTAAAAGAACTACGTGAAGCTTCTGGAGCTGGAATGATGGATTGTAAGAAAGCTTTAGAAGAAACAAATGGGGATATGGAAAAAGCAATTGATTATTTAAGAGAAAAAGGAATATCAAAAGCTGAGAAAAAAGCAGATAGAATTGCTGCAGAAGGTTTAAGTAATATTTATATTAAAGATAATAAAGCAGTTATTGTTGAGGTTAATTGCGAAACTGATTTTGTCGCTAAAAACAATGAATTTAAAGAATTAGTTGATAAAATTGGAAATGCACTACTTGATAATGACGTAAAGAGTATGGAAGAGGCATTAAACGTTAAGCTTGAAGATAAAACTATTAATGATTTAATAGTAAATGAAACTGCTACTATAGGTGAAAAACTTTCATTTAGAAGATTTGATATTGTTGTAAAAAATGATACGGAGGTTTTTGGAAGTTATTTACATATGGGCGGAAAAATCTCATCTTTAGTTGTGTTAAATGGAACAAATACTGATATTGCAAAAGATGTTGCAATGCAAAGTGCTGCGATGAGACCTAGTTATGTATTTATTAAAGACGTACCAGAAGAAGTAGTCGCACATGAAAAAGAAGTTTTAACTGAACAAGCAATAAATGAAGGAAAACCTGAAGAAATTGCTAAAAAAATGGTAGATGGAAGATTAAATAAATTTTATAAAGAAATTTGTTTAAATGAACAACCATTTATTAAAGACTCAGATGTAACTATTAAAGATTATTTAAAGAAAAATGATATGGATCTTATCAGCATGATAAGATATGAAGTTGGCGAAGGTATGGAAAAAAGAAACGATAACTTCGCAGATGAAGTAATGAGTCAAATCTCTAATAGTTAGGAAGTAATGAAGTGAGTAAAAAAGAAGAAGAAACAAATAGAAATTTTAAAAGGGGTCTTGTAATATTTATTTTAGGCGTTATTTTGTTAGTTTTATTTATTTGGTCAACAGGAGCATTTTCAAAAAATTCTGATGCTACAAAATTTTATAGCGAATATGGAAGTGTAAGTGATATAAAAGAAAATAACTTATACAAATATGCTTCAAAAGAACAAGTACTAAATATACTTGATCATGATACTGGTGTTATATACTTTGGTTATTCTACTTGTACATGGTGTAAAAGTATGGTATCAGTTTTAAATGATGCTGCTAGTGAAGCTGAAGTAAAAGAAATAAACTATTATGATATAAAAAATGATAGAGACGAACTTGTTTTAAACGAAAACAACGAAATAATAACAGAAAAACAAGGAACAGCTTTTTATAGAGAACTTTTAAAAGAACTAGATGATGTACTTTCTCCATATCTTTTAAAAGATAGTGAGGGTAAAGAAGTAGATACAGAAGAAAAAAGAATATATGTTCCTTTAGTTGTATTTGTAAAAGAGGGTGAGGCAGTATTTGCTCATCAAAATACAATTGAATCTCAAGATGACCCAATGAAAAAATTAACTAAAAAAGA
>USDC01000058.1 GCA_900553435.1 uncultured Mycoplasmatota bacterium | reverse complement strand
TAATTCCTATGTTATTAATAGTTGTAGCTTATTTTTTACTCGGAAAGAAAAACGAACTTACTTTTTTTGCTGATGCTACAACACCTAAAAACATATTTACTGATTTTGATAATACTAATAGAAGTTTAAAAGTTAGTGGTTTGTATCTATATAACGTTAAAAACATTTATATTTTTGTTAAAGACAACTTTTTCAAAGAAGATACAACAAATTTAAAAAAAGAATTTGATGAAGAGCTTAAAAATATGAAATATAAACATATTGGGAATGAAGAAAGCGGAATTTTAAAGGGAAAAAGTGTAGTATATATATTATTAGAAAGTGTTGATGGTGCTTTTATTAATGAAGATACAACACCAACAATTTATAAAATGCAAGAAGAAGGTTATGATTTTACAAATAGATATGCGCCGAATTATGGGACTGGTAGAACATTTGATGCAGAATTTTCTATTAATACTGCTCTTCATCAACCTATTAACGGTAATGCTAGTTTAAAATTAGTTAATAACTATTTTAAATATTCTGTAGCAAATATTTTTAATAATGCTGGATATGAGACAAGTTCATGGCATCAAAATAGTGGAAGTTTTTATCATAGAGATACTTTTCATAAAAATCTTGGATATAAAGAGATTAATATGGATTTAAACAAGAAATATGATAGTAACTTTGTATATGATTCTAACTTAATTAAAAATCAAGATGTATTTAACAAATTGGTTTCAGGTGAAAAGTTTTTTGATTTTATAATCACTTATTCTGGTCATGGTCCTTACACTAAGATGGATGTGTATTGTGAGAAATTTTTAGACAAATATCCAGAATTCAGAAATGATGGAGAATATGAATTACAATGTTTAAATGCTAAACTTAGAGAGACAGACAAGTTTTTAGAAGAGTTTGTTGAAAAATTAAAAGAAAACAAAAAATTAAATGATGTTGTTTTTGTACTAATTACTGATCACCATGCTTATAATTACACTAAAATTAATGAAGTACGAAAAGAAGATGATGTGAATTTAATATCAAAAACGCCATTTATTATTTATAATCCAGAATTGAAAGCAAAAAAAATTGATACAGTTATGGGGACTTATGATATTTTACCAACAGTGGCTAATATGCTAGGAGTGGAATATAATCCTGTATTTTCTGTAGGAACAGATGTTTTTGATAAAACTCATAAAAATTTTGTGTATTTTCTAGATAATACGTGGATTAACAATGATGGAATTTACTCGAAAGAATTAAAAAAATGTGATGATAATTGTGAACGGATAAACAAAAAAGTTCTTAAGTATGTTAAATTAAATGAGTTAATTTTAAAAAGTAATTATTATGAATAAAGGAGAAAGAAAATGCTAATATTTTTAATGTTAATAATACTATTTTTACCCCCATTAATTTCTTTATTAATAGAGAAAGTATTATTTAAAGTAAAAATAAAACAAGAAATGGTATTTAGATATAGTTTATATCTTCTTTTAATCAACTCGTTTTGTATGGTAGGATTAGTTGTTTTCATGGAAAATAACATGTTGATTTTTGGTTTGCACTTGCTTAAATTTCAATTTGTAATTAAGTATGTATTAATGAGTATATGTTTTTCAATCTTTATTCCAATTGCAATAAAGATTATAAAAAAATTTAACAAAAAGACGATTGTTGATTTTTTCAAAAAAGTTAAAAAAAAAATAACTTTTAATAATATACTTTTGATTTTTTTGCTTATTCAACCTGTTTTGGAATTGTATCCTTTTTATAATAGTTTTACCTCTTTATTTAGGGTGGTGTGTATAACATTATTTTTTGTTTATAGTTTGAAAAAAAATTATAATAAAAAAATATTAGTAAGTATATTAATATATTTGTTAATTATATTGTTGTATTTCTTTTTCCATAATATACATTCCTTAAAATTTAATACTTTGGTACCTATAAATTACAGTACATTAAATGAAATTTTATATTTTATCAAAATGCTAACTCCTTTCATGTTAATTTATGTAATATATGTGAATATAATAAAAGAAGAACAATTTAAAACTTATTTAAAATTTACCGTTGGATTTATTTCGTTAATTATAATTATAACAAATTTATTTGAAATTAGCTTATCTTCATATACTAATGAAATTATAAAAGGAAATATTTTTGATTGGTTTTTTATAAAATATTCTTTTGATGAATTAGCTAGTAAAGGGTGGTTTTACTTTGCTAACCATATAATTGCAATATTAATTATGTTTTTGCCTATAACTTATTATTTTATGTTAAAGGAACGTAAAAATGTTTATTATTTTCTTTTTATAATCCAGATGTTGGCTTTATTATTATTAGGAAATAAAACTTCTGTTTTTGGAAGCTTTTTGGTATTTTTGTCTTTAATATTATTGGGTTTATTTTATTTTAAGAAAAATTTTCTTATTAAAACCAATATAATAGTTAATTTGTTAATATTAATGTGTTTTCCATTATTAATTTTCTACTCACCTGCTGTTAATAGAGTTTTAACTTTTGAAGGAACTAATATTAATTATAATATTTCGAAAACTGAAAAAGAAAAAAATAATACGTATATTAGGAATAACTATGAAGAAAAACACATTTCTAAAAATTTTATTGAAAAATTTTATCCATATAAATATGATTCAAGTTTTTGGGTTAAAATGTTAAAAGAACCAGAATACAAATTAATAAATTATAGATATTTGGAAGTTAAAATAATGAATAGAGTTTTTCAAGTAAATAATTCAAGTTTTGATTATTTTTTAGGTATGGGATATGATAGACAAATGAAAATAGTTAATGTTGAACGAGATATTTTAAATCAATTTTATTCTTTAGGAATAATTGGATTAATATTATTAGTAATTCCTTATTTTATTTTGATTTTTGTGTCTTTATACAAAATAGTAAAAAATAAAAAATATGAGTTAATCTTTGTTTTGTATTCTGTTATATTGTTTATTTTGGTTTCTATTTTAGGTGGCAATTTACTTAATTCTTTATCTGCTACTTTACCGTTTGCGGTACTATGCGGATTATTATATCGAAAGTCAAGATTTAGTTAAATTCATGAGAATAATAGAAAACTTAAAAATATTATGCTATAATAAGATATAATTTACTAGATAATTTGGGAGGATATTCATGAAGAGTTTTTTTAAAAAACCAAAATTCAAATTAATATTAACAACATTATTTGTTTTTTTCTTATTTTTTCTTATAGATATAGTTTTAAGATACGTCATGATAAAGGAATTTTACGGATATCATATATATAGTTTTGCACCAAATTTGTTTACTTTAGGATATATATTTTTAATACTTGGATTTTTCTTATTTTTTAAAAAAAGAGGCAAGTTAATAATATTTAATTTATTATCAATCTTTTTTTTAATTATTTTTGTTACACAGTATTTCCATTTTAAAATCTTAGGTAGACCATTTGTTTTAGAAGACATTTTTTTAGCAGGAGACGCTGCTGGATTTGCGAACTTTTTAAGCGCAAGTATGAGTGCAAAATTTATTTTATCTGTTGTTATTTTTATAATATTAATTGTTTTTATAAATGTTTTAATTATTAAATTTGTGAAAACACCTTCTTTAAATATTAGAAAAAGAATGTTAGTGCTTTTAGGAAGTATTCTTGTTTTTATTGTATTTCAAATAATCGCAGTACTTTCTTTAGGTGAGGCGTATGACGATGGTTTAGGGGTAAATGCAACAAATCCTAGAAATATATATAATTCATATGATGATAGTACAAAAGCTTTGCTGGTATCTGGTTTATATAAATATGCAGAACGTAATATTTATTTATTTGTCAAAAATGAATTTTTTGGGGAATCTAGATCAGAAATGCTGGAAAAGATTAATGAATATCAAAAAGACAATCCATATGAACATAATGAAAATGATATGACTGGTATTTTTGAAGGCAAAAGCGTTTTATATGTTTTACTTGAAAGCATGGATAGTTATTTAATTACAGAAGAAGATACTCCAACATTATATAAAATGCAAGAAGAAGGCTTTAATTTTGTAAACAGATATGCTCCAGGTTTTGGTGGGGGATTAACTTTTAATTCAGAATTTGCAATGATTACTGGTATGTATCAACCTTTAAAAGGAACTGCTTCTACTAAATACGCTAATAATGTATATATGTATTCATACCCTAGTATTTTTAGAAATGCTGGTTATGTTTCTAATTCGATTCATGCTAATGAGAGTACATTTTATAATAGAAATATAATTCATAAATCTTTTGGGTTTCAAAATTTTTATGCAGATTTAAATACTAAATATAAAGATGATTTTTGGTATGATTCTAAATTAGTTTCAGATGAAGAAGTTTATGATTTATTAATTCCTGAAGATAAAAAATTTGCAAACTTTTTAATGACAATTTCACCTCATGGACCATATGGAGAATCAAATACACATTGTGAAGGATTTATTGATAAATATCCTGAGTACAATAAAATAGAAGATAAAGAACTTGCTTGTTTAAAAGCTTCGGCTAAAGAAACTGATAAATTTTTTGAAGAACTACTAAACAAATTAGAAGAAGATAATATGTTAGATGATGTTGTTATAATAGCTGCGACAGATCATTATGTTTACGGATATTCTAATACTCCTCAAATAAAAGGTACAGAAGATGACGCAGAATTATCTAAAGTTCCACTTATAATTTGGAATAGTGAGGTAAAAGGAAAAGAAGTTTTACAATATACAGATACTGCAGATATTTTACCAACTATAGCTAATATGTTTAATATAAATTATACTCCAAAAGTTTCTGTTGGAGATGATGTGTTTAGTGAAGAACATGAAAATTATGTTTATTTTAGTGATGGTTCATTTATAATGGATGGTAAACATTATAAGAATGATGGAAGTATAACTGATAAAAAAGTAACATCTATTTTTAAGGATATACAAGAAAAAATAGAAATTAATGAGTTATTATTAGATAGTGATTATTATAGAAAATAATTAATTATTAAAATAAGTTCCTTTTCTAAGGAATTTATTTTTCTTTAGTTTTTAGGTATTACATGGTATAATTTTTTTGGGGAGAAACAAATGAAAGAACTGTTAATTAAAACTTATAATGACATTAATAAAAAAAATATTTTATCTTTTATAAAAAAATTTTTGATTAGGCAACAAAAGAAGTTAATTGTTACAAGTAATCCAGAAATATATGTGAGTGCTTTAAAAGATGAAAAAATTAAAGAAATGCTTAAAGATAAAAATACTTTAGTTA
>USDC01000057.1 GCA_900553435.1 uncultured Mycoplasmatota bacterium | reverse complement strand
TATATTCCAAATATTGAATTTTTAATAAAAAATAATGTAAAAGAATACGTTTATAAAGAAATTGATAATGAAAAAATTGAGACTAAAAAATATATTGCACTTACTTTCGATGATGGACCAGCTCCGGCAACAAATGAAGTGATAGATGCATTAAGTAGTAATAATAGTAAAGCAACATTTTTTGTTTTAGGTAGTAGAATAAAATATTATAAAGAAGTATTACTTAGAGAAAGTGCTTTAGGAAATGAAGTAGGTAGTCATACATATTCTCATAAAAATTTAACTAGGTTAGATAAAAAAGCATTAGAAAGTGAAATTAATTCTACAAATATTATTTATAATGAAGTTACTAATAAGAATATTACACTTCTTAGACCGCCATATGGAGAAATAAATGACGAAGTAAAAAAAGCTGCGATGTTACCATTAATTACTTGGAATGTTGATACAGAAGATTGGCTAAAAAGAGATGCTAATAAGATTTCTAAACATGTTTTAGAAAATGTAAAAGACGGAGACATTGTTTTAATGCATGACATTTACTATGAAACTGCAGAAGCTGTTAAAATAATGGTACCAATTTTAAAAGAAGAAAATTATGAATTAGTTACAGTCTCAGAACTCGCAGAAATAAAAGGGAAAAAGTTAGAAAATGGTAATGTTTATAGAAGTTTTAACTAATAAAGTATTTATTTTATAAAATATTTATGTTATACTTTACTAGTAATTACTTCTGGACCCTTAGCTCAGTTGGTAGAGCAATCGACTCTTAATCGATGGGTCTAGGGTTCGAATCCCTAAGGGTCCACCATTATAAAAATAAACAACGTTATTGCGTTGTTTTTTACTTTAAAATATGTTTTAGATATTTTATTGTTTTTGTTGTAAGTATATTAATGTTTTTTTCGTTTAAAGTAATGTCATTATATGGTTTAAGTAATCTATGGATAGAGATACTCCTCATTTGATCTAATAAAGCTATTGAATCTGTTTGATCAATGTAAACTAAGTTTTGAAATTTCAAATCTAAATGTTTTCGATTTATAAAACCGTTTTGTGTTTTAAAACGTTTTATTTTTGGACTAGTTAAGGGAATGCAAAATACCATATTTTTTACTTTTGGTATACTAAATATAATTCCTAAATGTGTTTTATTAATTTCAGAACCTTTGTTACCACTAAAATTTATATAATATATTCTTCCATTCATATTATTCCTTTTTTTAAAATAATAAAAAAGGAAACTCTATATAATAGAGTTTCCAACTCACCAAATAGACTTATGTGTTCTTCAGAAAAACCTTTTACACCGCTATTTATGATGTAAACTTTTGATTGACTTATGTGTTCTTCAGGAAAACCTTTCACACCGCAATCAAGTTCTTATGTGTCATCATTGTAACACGCTTTGGTTTGAAAGTCAAACAAGACTTTCAAATCTATTATATACAAAAACATTATTTTTATACATTACAATAGTTTAGTTTTTTTCATAATAAACTGTTTAAATTTGTTATAAAATATACTTACAATTGATATTTGTCTTAATATTACAATTTAATACAAAGTTATTTAACGTCCTCTCTTTATATTTAGAGATTAACATAAAAAAATTGTATAGTAAATAGATATTAAAATCTTTGTTATACTATTTAATTTTTTTAAAATAAATGATAATATAATATAGGGGATGATAAGATGTTAGAAATAGAAAAAAACAAATATGAAACTTCTTTGTTTTCTAACTTTTTGGTTGAAAATGAAGAAATGCCAGAATTGATTGTAGAATTAAATGGTACAGAAAACAAAAACATCAGGCAATTTCTTGAAAGAAAAGGAATTGAAGTAGTAGGCATTAATGAGGAAAAAGAAAAGGGATGTTTAGAAGCAAGTTTTATAACTATTAAGAAAAAACCCATTTTTATTTATAGAGATACAGTGACTCAAATAAATGAAGTAAATTGTAACGACACTTTTAATGAGAAGATAAAAACAATAATAACAGATTTACCAAGTAAAAAAGAAGATATGTTTGCTTTGGCTTATGCTTGTAACTATTTAAAAGTAGTAGTAGCAACCTATGGTAATGTAGAAGATGATGATTATGAAGAAAAATTAAGAAGATTATACTTAATAAAGAAGATTTTTAAAAAATACTCAATGCACGAAATAGTAAGTAAAAGAAATTTTAAAGATAAGGATTTGTATATGGAATATATTACAAATAGAGTTAGAAAAAAGTAAAAGTTGAATTAGATTTATATAAATGTTAAAATATCTTTAAATGAGGTGTTAAATTATGGATGAAGTATTAGAAGAAAATGAAATTAGTGAAGAAGAAGCAAGAAGAATACTAACTGAAATAAAAGAAGATTTAGAAGAAAGAGGCTATGATTCTATTAAACAAATTGCTGGTTATTTAATTAGTGGTGACCCTGGTTTTATATCAAATTATAAAAACTGTAGGACAAGAATTGTAAAAATTGATAGAACAAGTTTAATAGAAGAATTGTTATATAGTTATCTTGTATGAAATACTTAGGACTTGATTATGGAAGCAAAACTCTTGGTTTAAGTATAAGCGATGAACTTGGAATTTTTGCAACTCCATATAAAACATTATTTTATAAGAATAATGAAGAGTTAATAAATGAATTAAAAAAAATTATTATTCTAGAAAACATTGGCGAATTAGTACTAGGAAATCCATTAAATTTAGATGGCTCATTAAGTGATAGAAGTAAAGAAACACTTTTATTTAAAAAAGAATTAGAAGATGAACTAAAAATAAAAATCAATTTATGGGATGAAAGACTTTCTACAGTTGAAGCTAGTAGAATATTAAGAGAAAACAATACAAAAAGAAAAAAGAAAAAAGAGCTAATTGACACCGTTGCTGCGGTAATAATATTACAAGGTTTTTTAGATAGAAAGGATAGTTATGGAAAATAATAAAAAAGACAATATTTTTAAAATTGTAAATGATAAAAATGAAGAAATAGAATGCAGAATACTTTTTACATTTGATAGCGAAGAAACAGGAAAGAGTTATATAGTATACACTGATGATAAAATAGGGGAAGATGGAAGACCTCTTGCTTATGCATCAATTTTTGACCCTACTGGGGAAAGTGATGACTTAAAACCAATTGAAGATGAAAAAGAATGGGATTTAATTTTTTCTGTTTATGAATCATTACAAGAGAAAGAGGAAGAGAATAATAATGAAGAAGAATAAAAAGATTATAAGAAAGCTAAATGTAAAAAGGCTAGTTGTGGCAATAATTATATTTCTGTTTGTTTTATTATTAATATTAGTAGGTATTGTTGGCTTTAATTTATCTGCGGCTAATAAGGAGATAGATGAAGTAAACTTTACAATTTCTGAAAATGAAAACGGTAATGAGATAATTGAAGCTTTAGAAAAAGAAGAAGTAATTAGAAGTGCTTTTTGGTTTAAAGTATATATGAAAATAAATGGTGAAATAAACTTTAAACCAGGAACCTATATTTTATCTCCAAAAGATAATACACCAGAAATATATAGACAATTTAAAGAAGAAGACTTTCCAAGAAGTGAGGTTATGATAACTTTTAAAGAAGGAATAGGAATGTCTAAAATTATTGATTTAATTGTAGAAAATACTGATATTAAAAAAGAAGAAATAGAAGCAAAATTAAAAGATAGCGAGTACCTAAATTCATTAATAGATGAATATTGGTTTGTTAAAGATGAAGTATTAAATCCAAACTTATATTATTCACTTGAGGGATATTTATTCCCGGATACTTATAGCATTTCAAAAGATAGTTCTATAGAGGATATATTTGGAAAAATGTTAGATAGAATGGGACAAGAACTTGATAAATATGAAAGAGAAATAAGTGCTAGTAAATACAGTATTCACGATTTACTTACTCTTGCATCAGTAGTTGAATTAGAGGGTAGTAAAAAAGATGATAGAGAAAAAATCGCAAGTGTGTTTTATAATAGATTAAATGCTGGCATGGATCTAGGAAGTTGCGTTACAACTTATTATGCAGTAAAAAAAGTAATGGGAGAAGATGAACTTTATAATAGTGATATAAATACTACAAACCCTTATAACACAAGAGGTCCAGGAATGATAGGAAAACTTCCTGTAGGTCCTATCTCAAATCCAGGAGCAACATCATTAGAAGCAGTATTAAAACCTATTAATACAAATTATTATTATTTCTTAAGTGATTTAAGTGGAAAACTATACTTTACTAAAACAATAGATGAACATAATAGTATGATTAGTAAACTTGAGAAAGAAGGGAATTTCTAATGAACGCAAAAATACAAGCTTTAAAATCTAAAGCCTTAGAAGAAAATATACCAATAATGATGGATGATACAATTAATTATATAAAAAAATTAATTGAAATGTATAAAATCACTGATATTTTAGAGATTGGAACAGCTGTAGGTTTTTCTGCGATTAATTTTGCATTAGTAAGTAAAGATGTAAAATTAATATCAATTGAAAGAGACCAAAATAGATTTATTGAGGCAGTTAAAAATGTTAAAGATTTTGATTTAAGTAATCAAATAGAGCTTGTATTAAATGACGCATTAAATTTTGATATAAATAAAAAGTTTGACTTAATAATTATAGATGCAGCTAAAGGTAAAAACATTGATTTTTTTGAAAAATATAAAGAAAATTTAAAAAAAGGTGGGCTTATTCTAACAGATAACACATTATTTCATGGCTTAGTTGGTAAGTCTTCAACAATCCCAGCAAGAAATTTAAGAAGCCTTGTAAGAAAAATTGAAAATTATATTGAGTTTCTAAAAAATAATGAAGAATTTACCACAGTATTTTTAGAACTTGGAGATGGACTTGCAATATCAAAAAAGAGGGATTAATATGAAAAAAGTAATTTTTATTCCAAATAATAAAAAAATAATTAAAACTATAAATTCAAATGGTTTTAATTCTTTTATTTTGCCTTTAAAAGATTATAGTGTTGGTTTTGATAATTACTTTAGTGTAAAAGAAATTAATAAGCTTGCAAATAAATATGAAATAAGTGTAATAATAAACAAATTCTTACACAAAGATGAAATAAAAACAATTAAAAATATAATAAAACAATTAAAAAATGTAAAAGGATACTTTTTATCAGATGTAAGTTTATTAAATACAATTAAAAAAGAAAAAATAATAATATCACAAGATTATTTAATAAATAATTATGAAGCAATTAACTTTTATAATTCATTAGGCTATAAAAATATTGTTATCTCTAATTTACTTACAACTTCTGAAATAAAAGAAATTAGAAAAAAGACTAAAAGTAC
>USDC01000056.1 GCA_900553435.1 uncultured Mycoplasmatota bacterium | reverse complement strand
GAAATATGAGATAATTGGTTTTTATAAAGGCTCATTGATGAAAGAAGACAGATCGGATGACCTGACAACTCTTATCTTTTACATTTGTATTGGTGCATTTTTGATTATTAGTGGAATAATTTCTGAAGAAGATTTAGAAAAAATTGTTTATGAAATAGTTCTAGATAAAAAAGCTAGTAATTCTATTGTTTTTTCGAGATTTCTCACAAATAAGAAATTATTAACTGAACTAGAAAAAGAAAGAATAAATTTAAATCAAATATTTGAACTCTTAAATGAATTAGGAAAATATGCCCCTGTTACCAAAGAAATATGCGCAGAAAGAATTATAGGAAGACATAAAATAATATCTTTATATTTAACAGATGAAGAATATAGAAACTATTTTAAAGAATTAATTATTAAATTAAAAGATGAAGAAGAATATAAAGTTTGGTATATTTCAAAAATAACTAAAAATAAATATATATTAGGCAAACTTAATAAGAAAAATAGAGAAATATTATTAGAATTAATTAATGGATTATTAGAAATTAATGATGAAGAACTTTTAGAAGCAATATTGTTAAAAACAAAAGAAATAAATAGTAAAAATACAAAAGAAAAGTTAAATGAGATAAATTTAATGATAAATCAAGAAATTTTAAGAAATAGTGATAAAAATACTTTTGTAAAGATTAATACAAAATAATAAAAATTAAAAAAATGTGTATAATATATGTGAAATATTAATAAACTTTACGTTTATTAATTGACTTACAAATAGAAATAAATTATCATTAAAATAAGGTAAGGTGGAAATATGAAAAAAGTTATAATTCCGATTTCTATTTTAATATTTATATGTTTATCATTAGGTATTTTTGGTTTCATATTAAATATAAATGCTGATGAAAAAGAAGAAGCTGTAAAAGTAAGCTACAGATACTTTATAAATGGTGAAGAATCTAAAAACATGCCTGAAGAAGATGATGGATATCAATTTGATAAATATAAATGTACTAATAATGTAACAGGTAGATGGAGTGAAGCTAAATGGAAATTTACTCCAAAGCAAAAGAAAAGTGCTAGTTGTAGATTATATTTTGTAGATAGAGAATATGAAATAGAATTAATTGCTCCAGATGGTGTAGTAATATCAGGAGATGAAAAAGTAAAAATTAAAAAAGATAGTGATGCAACATTTGTAATCGCACCAAATGAAGGTCTTGCAATAAAAGAAGTAACATGTACAAATGATCAAACTGCAAAATATGAAGATGGTAAAGTTATTGTAGAAAAACCTGATGATGATGCAACTTGTACAGTAGTAACAGAAGATGCTAAATACTCAGTAGAAGTAACAGCCATTAGTGGTAAAGTAACTGATGCAAAACAAGAAGCAAAATTTGGTCAAAATGTTATATTTAATGTTACACCAAACTCTAGTTATATTTTAGATAATGTAAGTTGTACTAATAATCAAAATGCAACATGGAGTAATGGAAAACTTACAATTTCAAAAATAACTGCTTCAACTAAATGTACGGTAGCATTTAAGTCAAATGAATATAGCGTAACTGTTAATGCAACTAATGCAACAGTTCCAACAAAAACAAAAACAATCACAGCAAATGGCACTGTATCATTTTCTGTAACACCAGTAGCTGATGCAAAACTTCAAAAAATAAGTTGTACAAATGGTCAAACTGGAAAATGGACACCGAATTCATTTACTGTAACATCTGTTAAATCAAATACAACATGTAACATAACATTTGTTAAACCTCAAACACAAACAACTGAATAAGTTGTTTTTTTCTTAATATAATGTTAAAGTAATATCGGTGGAAATTATGTGGAAAGTAAAAGATATCGAAATAAAAAACAGAATAGTTTTTGCTCCAATGGCTGGTGTAAGTGATATTGCTTATAGAAAAATTATTAAACAAATGGGAGCCGGACTTATTTATACTGAAATGGTAAGTAGTATGGGAATTACTTATAATAACAAAAAAACAGTTGATTTGCTTAAAATAACTGATGAAGAACGTCCTATATCTCTTCAAATATTTGGAAGTGATGTAGCTTCCTTTGTAGAAGCGGCAAAATATATTGATAAAAATATTAAGCCAGATATATTAGATATAAATATGGGATGTCCTGTACCAAAAGTTGCTTTAAAATCACAAGCAGGTAGTGCGTTATTAAAAGACCCAGATAAAATCTACAATATAGTAAAAAAAGTAGTAGAGGCAGTAAACATTCCAGTTAGTGTTAAAATAAGAAGCGGATGGGATAAAAACTCAATTAATTGTGTAGAAGTTGCAAAAAAAATAGAAGAAGCAGGAGCTAGCTTAATATGTATTCATCCTAGAACTAGAAGTATGGGATACTCTGGAAAAGCTGATTGGTCTTTGATAAAAAAAGTAAAAGAAACAGTAGATATTCCAGTAATAGGCAACGGGGATATTAAGACAGTAGAAGATGCTAAAATAATGTTAGAAGAAACTGGATGTGATGCGGTTATGATAGGAAGAGCTTCTTTAGGTAATCCGTGGTTAATAAAAGAATGTGTAGAATATATAGAAAAAGGTAAAAAAATCGAAAAGCCGACTTATGAAGAAAAAATTGAAATGATAAAGACACATTTTAACTTATTAAAAAAATATAAAGGAGAAAAAACAGCTTTACTTGAAATTAGAACACATGCTCTTTGGTACATAAAAGGACTTAAAAATAATGCGAAAGTAAAAACCGAAATTACTAAAATAAAAACAGAAAATGAGTTGATAAATATTTTAAATGATTATAAAATATATTTGGAGGAGAAAAACTTATGAAAAACGCAGGATTTGGAAAAAGATTACTTGCATATATATTAGATACATTAATAATAAGCATAGTTGCATCATTAATTATAGTATTTATTCCTATGGAAGAAGTTGATACTAAAGATGCAAATAATACTATGGAAAGTTATTTAGAGGGAGAAATAACTGCAAACGAATACATAAAAGAAGTATCTACAGTTAATTATGAATTAGAACAAAGTAGAATACCTAGTTACATAGTTAGCTTGAGTTTAATGTTTATATATTTTGTAATTGTTCAGTATAAACTTGGTGGTCAAACAGTTGGTAAAAAAATATTAAACATTAAAGTAGAAAGTACAAAAGGAAAGTTAAATGTTAATCAGTTAATATTTAGATCTCTTATAATAAATGAGATAGCATTTAATATGTTAAACTTAGTTTCAATATTTGTATTTAAAAATGCTACGTTTAGTACTGTAAGTGGAGTATTAAATATGGCTAATGTTGCACTTATATTAATTTGTGCAGTAATGGTAATTGCTAATAAAGATAAAAGAGGACTTCATGATATGATTGCCAAAACAAAAGTAGTTGAACTTAAAAATTAATTGACAAAACTTATTAATTTTAGTACAATAGCAACTGTAAAAGCAAAAGAAACAGAGAAGTAGTATTAGATATTTATTCACAGAAAGCTAGTGATGTTGAGAATCTAGTAATAAAACTAATATGAATAAAGGCTGTGGATGCTGAGAGTTTTCTTCGGATTTGTCCGTTATACAAAAGAGATATCAGTTAATGATAAGAAGGGTGGTACCGCGTTTATTATGCCCCTTTATCATTAACTTTTTTTATTAGAAAGGGTGATGATATGAGAGAATTAACAGATCAAGAGATCGCACGCAGAAATAAGCTAGAAGATTTTAGAGAAAGAGGAATAGATCCATTTGGACACCGTTTTGATATTACATCAAATACTAAGGAATTAAAAGAAGAATATTTAGAAAAATCAAAGGAAGAATTAGAAGAAATTAATAAAAGAGTAATTATTGCTGGTCGTATAATGACAAAACGCGGAAAAGGTAAAGTAGGTTTTATGAACTTACAAGATAAATATGGGCAAATTCAAATATATGTAAGAAAAGATGAAGTTGGAGAAGATATGTATTATATCTTTGATAAAAATGATATTGGTGATATTGTTGGGGTTGAAGGTACTCTAATGAAAACTCATACAGGAGAACTTACAATAAAAGCTGAAAAATATACACATTTAACAAAGAGTTTAAGACCACTTCCAGAAAAATATCATGGTCTTCAAGATGTTGAAGAAAGATATAGAAGAAGATATGTAGATCTTATTATGAATGAAGAAGCAAGAAAGATTGCTTTTCTAAGACCAAAAATAATAAGAAGCATACAAAGATATTTAGACGAAAGAGGCTATACTGAGGTAGAAACTCCAATACTTTCTCCAATATTAGGAGGAGCCGCAGCTAGACCTTTTATAACTCATCACAATACATTAAATATGGATTTTTATTTAAGAATTGCAACAGAACTTCCACTTAAAAGATTACTTGTTGGTGGAATGGATGCAGTTTATGAAATAGGAAGACTATTTAGAAATGAAGGAATGGATAAAAACCATAATCCAGAATTTACAACTATTGAACTTTATAAAGCATATAGTGATTTAGATGGTATGATGGAAATAACAGAAGGATTAATTAAGTATGTTGTTAAAGAAACAATTGGTCAAGATAAAATAACTTTTAGAGGTGAAGAAATAGATTTTTCAAAACCATTTAGAAAGAAGAAAATGACAGAATTAATAAAAGAAGAAACTGGAATAGACTTTGAACAAAAAATGACTTTAGATGAAGCTAAAAAACTTGCCAAAGAAAACAATATAGAAATAGAAAAACATTTTGGATATGGACATATTGTTAATGCTTTCTTTGAGGAATTTTGTGAAAAGAAAATAATAGAGCCAACTTTTGTTTATGGTCATCCAATTGAAATAAGTCCGCTTGCAAGAAAAAACGAAAACGATCCAAGATTTACAGAACGTTTCGAACTATTTATAATTGGTTCTGAATATGCCAATGCCTTTACTGAATTAAATGACCCAATTGACCAAAGAGAAAGATTTGAAAATCAATTAAAAGAAAGAGAGCTTGGTAATGATGAGGCAAATGAAATGGATGAAGATTTTGTAGAAGCTCTTGAATATGGTATGCCACCAGCTGGTGGAATGGGTATGGGAATAGATAGACTTGTTATGCTTCTAACAGGTGCTGAAACAATAAGAGAAGTAATACTTTTCCCTCATATGAAAAAGAAAGAATAATTTAAAATAAAAGTAAATACAAAACTTAATTAAAAATGTATTTACTTTTTTAGTTTTTCATTGATTAAAAAGCAATGCTAAATTGATAACAAGAACAACTTAAGATTACTAGGTAAAGTAAATATCACTTTACAAACAATAAGACTTATGTTAATATAAGTCATGTTTTTAAAGGGAGATGTATGATGAAATTTGGTTGTTTAGGACTACTTGATAGTGAAATTATCGATTATTTTGAAGAAAGTTATGAAAATAAAACAATAGAAATTCACTATTTAGATGGTTGGATTGAAAAAAGAGAGTTTAATGATGCTAGAGAAGTTAGAGAAGAAGTTTTAAAACTTTATGAAGAACAATTAAAACAAGCAAAAATAAGAGATGCATATGCTTATAATGATATAAATTTAGGTGAATT
>USDC01000055.1 GCA_900553435.1 uncultured Mycoplasmatota bacterium | reverse complement strand
GGCCGTTACAAGAAGAGTGTATTTCTATGGTATTCTATTTTTGATCCCAGTGCTGATCCAGCAGAAAGCCAGCTGGAAACCGGAGATACTGATGAAGCCGGAAGTCCTCGCCAATTTCCTGTTTCTTGTGCTTCATGAGAAAATGACCATGGCCTCAGTGGCCGGTGCGGCACTGATATTCATAGGTCTGGTTATATCACAGAAAAAACAGTTTCATTTTAACAGAAAGGAAAATCATCACATGTTCGAACGTATCAAACCTACAGATACAACTATTGAAGTTGCACTACCGTTTTACATCATGTCCCAGATAAGCAATATCTTTTATTATGCAAATATAAAAGATAAAGGACTTACGATGTATGATGAAAAATTTGGTCTTGCTCTGGCTCGCAAAAAACCAGAAATTCGGTCACAGTATTTTAAGATTCAAAAAACATGGCATGAAAAATGGATAACAAAATACAATAAGGAACCAGAATATTTTGATAGAAATTAGTTTACTTAACTAATTTTTTTTATTATACTAGAAAAAGAGATGATATTATGTTAATTAGTGGAAAGAATGTAGTTAATGAACTTTTAAAAAATGATGTAAAAATTAATAAAATTTATTTATCAGAAAAATTCTCTGATGAAAAATTAAAAAAGAAATTACCAAAAGAAAAAATAATTTTAAAAAAAGTTAGTGAAATTGGTAGTATGACTAATGAAAAAAATCAAGGTATAATTGCTGATGTTGAAGAGTATAAAACTATAAGCATAAATGAAATGGATATGAATAGTAGGCTTATATTAGTTTTAGACCATTTAGAAGATACTCATAACTTCGGAGCAATAATAAGAACCGCAGAATGTGCTGGAGTAAAATATATTATAATTCCTAAAAATAGAAGTGTGAAAGTAAATGCTACAGTTATAAGAACTTCTGCTGGAGCTGTATTTAATACTAAAATTGTTGAGGTAGCTAATATTAGAAATACGCTTTTAAAACTAAAAGAAAATGGTTTTTTAATAGTGGGTGCGGAAGCTGATGGGGAAAACTATAAAGACATAGATTATACAGAAAAAACTGCACTTGTAATAGGAAGTGAAGGAAAAGGACTAAAATATATTACAAAAAATAGTTGTGATGTTATAGCCTCTCTTCCACTAAATGGAAAAGTAAATAGTCTAAATGCCTCAGTTGCTTGTGCAATACTTATTTATGAAATAATTAACTAGGGGGTAAAATGAAAAACTATGAAATAGATAATGAAATACTTTTTATGATAGAAGAAGAAAATGAAGATGCTACTTTAGCATTAATTGATAAATATAGTAATTTAATTAATATTTGTATTTCTAAATATAATAAATATTTAGAAAAAATAGGGTTAGAAGAAAAAGATTTATATCAAGAAGGTCTTTTGGGTTTACTTGAGGCAGCTAATAGATTTGATAAGAATAAAAAAGTTAAGTTTGTAACCTTTGCAACAACTTGTATTGATAGTAGGATTAAATCATATTTAAAAACATCAACAAGAAATAAACATTCATATTTAAATAATTCTTTATCTTTAGATAATATTTATGAAGATGATATAACATTATATGATTTTGCTAGTGCCGATGAGGTTACGCCCGAGGAGAAAATACTTTTAGAAAGTGAGTTAAAAGAAATTTATCAAAGATTAAAACAGGTTTTAACAGATTTTGAATATGTTGTTTTTTCTCTTCATATTAAAGGTTATAAAAATGAAGAAATTGCAAGTAAATTAAAAAAGGAAAAAAGAAGTATTGAAAATACATTATATAGAATTAAAACAAAGTTAAAAGAAATAAAAAAAGACTTGTAAAAACGACTCTTTTATGTTAAGATTTACTTAACACAGAGGTGTTTTTTTTATTTATAAAAAAAGTAGGTGAAGAAAATGAATAAAATTAAAGGCTTTTTTAGAGGAGTGGGAAAAGAAGCGAAAAGAACACACTGGCCTAAAGGAAAGGAACTTGTAAAATATTCTATAGTTTCAATTGTACTAATAATCTTTTTTGCTTTATTCTTTTATGGACTTGATACTTTATTTGCTTATTTAAGGGAGGTAATTTCTTAATGGATAACGAAAAAAAGTGGTATGTAG
The DNA here is from genome assembly GCA_900553435.1 of uncultured Mycoplasmatota bacterium. Taxonomy (GTDB): domain Bacteria; phylum Bacillota_I; class Bacilli_A; order RF39; family UBA660; genus UMGS1611. Next base: position 3,455 of record USDC01000055.1, on the reverse strand, counting down.
TAAATACCTATTCTGGACATGAAAGCAAAGTTAAAGAAAACTTAGAAATGAGAACTGAATCTATGAATATGGAAAATAATATTTTTAGAGTTATAGTTCCAGAAAGTAAAGAAGTAGAAATTAAAGATGGTGTAAAAAAAGAAAAAGTTAAAAAAATGTTTCCAGGTTACGTTCTTGTAGAAATGATTATGAGTGATGAAGCATGGTATGTTGTACGTAATACTCCTGGGGTTACAGGCTTTATTGGGTCAAGTGGGAAAGGTGCTAAACCAACTCCATTATTACCTCAAGAAATAGATAAAATACTTGCTAATATGGGAATGAGCAGAGTAGATATCGAAAGTGAAATAGAAGTAGGAGATGCTGTTACAATTATTGATGGACCATTTAAAGGCATGAGTGGTAAGGTTGAAAACATTGATTTAGAAAATCAAAAATTAAATGTTTTAATCGATTTATTTGGACAAGAAACACCTGTAGAAGTAGATTTATTACAAATTAGTAAGAATTAATAGGGGAAAAACCTCTATTTTTTATTGAATTATAAATGTTTTTGTGTTATTATCAAAAAGTCAGTTATATATTTTAATATAACTAAATTAAGTGGGAGCTCGGATTAGCATTTGAACCACTCGCGAAAAAATAAACTAAAAAAAATAGGAGGTGTTTTTCGTGGCAAAAGAAGTTGTAAATAAAATAAAATTACAAATACCCGCAGGTAAAGCTACACCAGCTCCACCAGTTGGTACTGTTTTAGGACCTGCAGGAATTAATTTACAAGAGTTTTGTACAAAATATAATGATGCAACTAGAGATAAAATGGGAGATATTGTTCCTGTTGAAATAACAGTCTACGAAGATAGAACATTTGATTTTGTACTTAAAACTCCGCCTACTGCTACACTACTTTTAAAGGCTGCTGGAATAAATAAAGGTTCTGTAAAAGGTGCAAATGATGTAGTTGCAACTATTACAAAAGACCAATTAAAAGAAATCGCAGAAATAAAAATGCCAGATTTAAATGCTTATACAATTGAAGCTGCAATGAAAAGTGTTGAGGGTACAGCTAGAAATATGGGAATTGCTGTTAAAGGATTAAATGATGCTGAACTTGCTGAACAAGCAAAAGAAGCAGCAGAAGCAGAAAAAGAAATGGCAAAACTTGAAGAAGATCTAGAAGCAATGGAAGAAGAAGCTAAAGAAATGGCAGAAGGAAATGTTAATGTTGAAGTAGAATCTACTGAACAAAGCGAAAACGAAGAAGAAACAAAAGAAAACGAATAATAAAGACGAGTAATAATCCGTAAACTCTTACTACCACAAGGAGGTTAAAATGAAAAGATATAGTAAAAACTATGTGGAAGCTTCAAAAAAAATAGATAAACATAAACTCTATGATTATTCTGAAGCGATAAAATTAGTAAAAAGCTTATCAAAGACAAAATTTGATTCAACTATTGAAATAGCAATGCGTCTAAACTTAGATACAAAAAAAGCTGACCAACAATTAAGAGGTTCTCTTGTGCTTCCAAATGGAACAGGTAAAACTAAAAAGGTTTTAGTTATTACTAAGAACTCCCAAGAAGAAGCAAAAAAAGCAGGAGCTGACTATGTTGGAGATGCAGACATGCTAGAAAAAATAGAAAAAGAAAATTGGTTTGACTTTGATATCATAGTTGCTACACCTGATATGATGGCTTCATTAGGTAAATTAGGTAAAGTATTAGGTCCAAAAGGACTAATGCCAAACCCTAAAACAGGAACAGTTACAAACAATGTAACAGAAGCTATTAACAATATCAAAAAAGGTATGGTTGAATATAGAGCAGATGTTTATGGTAATGTACATGGTGTAATTGGTAAAACTTCATTTACAGAAAAAGCACTTGAAGAAAACCTAACTTACTTTGTAAATGAAATAATAAGAAACAAACCAAGTGGAGCTAAAGGTACTTACATAAAAAATATAAGCATCGCATCAACTATGGGACCTGGTGTAAAAATCGACAAAAACACAATTGAATAACACGGAAAAACCGTGTTTTTTTCTGCAACAAATGAAGAGATTAAATTGTTTTATTTCAATTAATATGTAAAGCGAAAAAAACTAACAAAACACTTTTATTACGCAAAAACCAATGTTATCTTAATCGAATTATGATATAATATTTGTATATAAATGTGCTTAAGAAAGCGAGTGATTCTAATGAATAATAAAAAACAAAAAGAAAAACAAATACAAGAAAAAATCAAAAAAATTGATGGTGCTATGGCTCAAGAAGGAATGCCATTAACCGATGAATTAAAACAAAAACTTTATAATTGTATAATTGGAAAATCAACAACAGAAATAGAACGCAGAAAAATTATAGAAAAGTATAGAGGAATTTATGGATAATAAATATAAATATACTTATGAAAGGACTGTGGACTATTGTTATAAAGGAACTAATGTTTTAATTAATAAACTAAATATTACAAATGACGAAGAACTATATAATGCTGAAATGGAACTTGTATCTTTAAGAATTTATGAATTGAATGAAAAACCATTAAAGGGTAATTTTGATTTTAAATACTTAAAAAATATTCATAAATATTTATTTCAAGATGTTTATAAATGGGCTGGAGAAATAAGAAATTGTAATATAGCAAAACAAGATTTATTTTGTTTAGCAAAACATATAGAATCATTTGGTAATGAAGTTTTTGATAAATTAAAAAAAGAAAACTATTTTGTAGGTTATGATAGTGAAGAAACATTATGTAAATTAGTAGAATTATTTGCGGATATTAATGCATTACATCCTTTTCGTGAGGGTAATGGTAGAAGTCAAAGAATATTTATAGAATCGTTAGCTAAAAATAAATGAAATAAATTTAGATCTTACAAATGTATCGAAAATAGAAATGATTATTGCTAGTCATGAAAGTATAAATGGAGATTATAATAAGTTAAAAGAAATATTTAAAAATAATAGTCACACTGTAAGTGAAAAAGAAAAACTAAAATATATAAACATTTATTGTTCTAATAAATTGAAACAATTTTTAACTAATTAATACGTTAGTAGACTTAAAAAATTAATAAAAGATTTATCCACAAATAATCTAAAAAAATAAGTTGTTAATACAATAAAAAAATATTTTTTTCATATATACATGAAACTTAAGTAAAATAATTGAACACGGAAAAAACCGTGTTTTTTCTTGACAATCGAGGGGGGGGTATTATATACTTACACTAAGGTAAGTATAAGAGAAAAAAACAAAAAAACATAAACAAAATTAAAACATACTTGCCAAAAAAGTATGTTTTTTTAAAGCACACATTCTTGCACACAACACATAATTAAGATATAATATAAATAACAAAATATGACAATATTCTTATACTTAAAAATTTATAATATTCTAGGAGAAGAAAATGAATAAGAAAATAATAATATTAATAA
>USDC01000054.1 GCA_900553435.1 uncultured Mycoplasmatota bacterium | reverse complement strand
AAAGATTGGTTCACTAACATCAGATGAAATAGTTTATGCTGGAGCTGCTGGTTATGTAACTGCTTCAAATTTAAGAAATGAAAACTTTTTTTTGAATATAAAAAATTATAAATCTCGATATTTTCATACTATTTCACCAAGCATTTATTATGGTGGTAGTAAACAAATATCCAATCTTGTTTATGATATTGCTAATGGTGGCTTAGTCGGAAGTGATTTAGAAAATAACATTGGTATAAGACCAGTAATTTCAATTAAAGGGGATACAAAAGCAATGGGAAATGGAACTATAAATGACCCATATGTTTTAGTGTTTTAATTTTATATACTTTTTTTATATTTTTTTGTATACTTAGATTAGGAGTAAAAAATGTTGGAATACGAAAATGAACTTTATAAAAAAAATATATTTTTAATTGCTGGAATAGATGAGGTTGGAAGAGGCCCACTTTACGGACCAGTAGTCGCTGCATGTGTAGTAATGCCTGCGCATTTTTATCTTAAAGATATAAAAGATTCTAAAAAATTAAGTGAGAAAAAACGTGAAGAATTATTTGATATTATAAAAGAAAAAGCATTAGGTATTGGAATAGGAATTGTTAGTGCGAAAGTAATAGATGAAATTAATATTTATGAAGCTACAAAAAAAGCAATGTATGAAGCTGTAGAAGAGTGTTTAAAGAAAACTAAAATTGAACATATTTTAATTGATGCGATGAACTTGGAAAAATTAAATATAGCTTATACTTCAATTATTAAAGGAGATAGTAAGAGTGAGGCTATTGCTTGTGCAAGTATAATCGCAAAAGTTACAAGAGATAGAATGATGAGGGAAGATGCAAAAAAATATCCAGAATATAAGTTTGAGAAAAATAAAGGATATGGTACAAAAGAACATATGGAAGCACTAGAAAAATATGGAGCCTTAAGTGAACATAGAAAAACATATAGACCAGTTAGTGAAGTTTTAAACAAGAAATAAATTCTTTGTTTTTTTTATTTGACATTGTATAATTGTTATGGAGGAAGTCTTATGAAATATAGATGTAAAATTTGTGGATATATACATGAAGGAGAAATGTCAGAAGATTTTACTTGCCCAATTTGTTCTGCACCTAAAAGCATGTTTGAAAAAGTAGAAGAAGAAAACAAAGAAACAAACTTTGAAAGTAATGAGGAATTTGTAAATGATATTAATAAAATGGCTATAGAAAAACAAATGATAATAAATGCTATGGGAACAGATATAAATACTACTAGTTGGAAAGATATATTAATTCTTGGTTCTGCATTAAATCCAATGCCACTTTTAGAAAGTGAAGATGTTTCGTTAAAAACAATTATTGGAAAAAGAGCTAAAAGACCACTTGTTGCTGATATGCCAATTTTTATTTCTCATATGTCTTTTGGGGCATTATCAAAAGAAGCTAAAACTGCTTTAGCAATTGGAAGTAAAAACGCTAAAACAGTTATGAGCAGTGGAGAAGGTGGAGTTTTAAAAGAAGAACTTGAAAACTCTTATAAATATATTTATGAATATGTACCTAACAAATATAGTTTAAGTGATGAACTTTTAGAAAAAGTAGATGCAGTAGAAATAAAAATAAGTCAAGGGACAAAACCTGGGATGGGTGGTCATTTACCTGGTTTAAAAGTAACAGAAGAAGTAGCAAAAGTAAGAGGTAAAAAACAAGGTGAAGATATAATTAGCCCTTCAAGATTTAGTGAAATTAATTCTAAAGAGGACTTAAAAAATCTTGTAGAGCATTTACGTAAAAAAAGTTTAGGAGCACCAATTGGAATAAAACTAGCAGCTGGTCACATAGAAGAAGATTTAGAATATTGTTTATCTGCAGGTGTAGATTTCATTAGTATTGATGGACGTGGTGGAGCGACTGCTGCCTCACCTAAAGTAGTTAAAAATAGTACAAGCGTACCTACTATTTATGCACTTTATAGAGCAAGAAAATATTTAGATAGTAAAAATAGTGATGTAAGTTTAATAATAACTGGAGGGCTTAGAGATTCTTCTGATTTTGCTAAAGCACTTGCTTTAGGAGCAGATGCTGTTTCTATTGCTACATCTGCTTTAGTAGCAATTGGATGTAAACAATACAAAGTTTGTCATATGGGAACTTGTCCTATGGGAATTGCAACACAAGACGAAACACTTAGGAGAAATTTCGATATAGAAGAATCATCAAAAAGGTTAACTAACTATTTGGAAGTAGTAAAAGAGGAGTTAAAAACTTTTGGACGTATTACTTCTCATAAAGATATTCATGAATTAAATGTTAATGATTTAGTTACAACAAATAGTGAAATAAGCAATAATACAAATATAAAGCATGTTTAACATGTTTTTTTAAAACTTTAGTACAAAGTATTAAATACTACTTGACAATACAAAGTAGTTGTAATATTATTAATGTGGGTGATGCAAATGGAAAAAAGTTTAGAAATAAAACAAGTTAGTAAAAAACTTGGAAAAAAATATGCTGTAAAAAACCTTAGTTTATATATAAATCAAGGTGAAATATTTGGTTTTGTTGGACCAAATGGAGCTGGTAAAACAACTCTTATTAAAACAATGCTTGGCTTATATAAACCAACAAGTGGTGAAATATTTATAAACGGCTATAATATTAAGACAGATTTTGAAGAAGCTATGGCTTCTGTTGGTGCTATTATTGAAAACCCAGAAATGTATTCATATTTAAGTGGTAAAGATAATTTAAAAATTTATGCTAAAATGGGAAAAAATGTAAATGAAGATGAAATCGATAAAGTAGTAAAGTTAGTTAAGCTTGAAAATAGAATTAATGATAAAGTAAAAACCTATTCACTTGGTATGAGGCAAAGACTTGGGATTGCACAAGCTCTTTTATCTAAACCAAAACTACTTGTTTTAGATGAACCAACTAATGGACTTGATCCAATTGGAATAAAGGAATTAAGAGAGCTTTTAAAAACATTAAGTAAAAAGTTGGGGATGAGCGTATTTATTTCATCTCATATATTAAGTGAAATAGAAGCTATGTGTGATAAGATAGGTATAATTGATAATGGAGTGTTACTTGAAGTAAAGGATTTAAAAAATAAAAGTAATGTTTCTATAGTTTCTATAGAAGTAAATGATAATGATAAAGCAATTAAAATTTTAAAAGAATATGAACCAGTAATAAAAAATCAAAAGATTTTTTTACAAGTTAAAAAAGAACTTATTCCTAATATTAATAAAAAGTTAGTTGAAAATAATTTATTAGTTTATGAAATTAGTGCTAAACATAAATCTTTAGAAGATGAATTTATTGAAAAAACAAGTGGAACGAAAGGTCAAATAAGGTGATAAAATGAAATTTTTAAGATTAACTTACAATGAAATATATAAACAAATAAAGAAGAAAAGTTTTATCATAACATTATTATTAATAATTCTTTTTGCAATTTCCTTTCCTATAATTAATAAACTAACAGGTAGTGAAGAAACACATAATTATGACAATTATGAAATAGATTATTTAAAACAAAGTAATATTAATTCTAATAACGAAGAAGAAAAAGAAATGTATAAAGAGTTTGTTAATATAAGAATAGATGGACTTAATATAAGACACGAAAAAGATATAACGGAGTCTAACTATAGATATGCACTTGTAGAAGAAGCAATAAACAAAAAAGAACAGATAAAAGTAATAGAATATTTACAAGATGAGAAAACATTTAATGAAATTGAAAATTGTATTAATAAAATAGATGCATTTGTTTTAGATATAAGTATACTAAAAGGTTTAAATAATAAAGAATTAGAAGAATTAAAAAGTAAATTAGAATCAGAAGTGAAAAAAATAGATGAAGTTGTTTTAAATGATGAATATATGTATTTTATAAATTCAAAAATAGAAGAGAATAAGAGTTTGTTAAAACAAAATAAAGAGGAACAAAAAACAGTAGTTAATGATACAAAACTTAAAAATTTAAAAGAAGAAGAAAATAAATTAAATGATATTTTAGAAGTATATACATATTTAAAAGAAGAAAATGTAAATAAATCTACAAGTTTAAGAGCTGAGAAGTCAGAAGAATTACTAGAAAAAATAGAAGCATATTATACACCTAAGTTAACAAAACAAGATTTAGCTAGTCAAAGTAAAATGGCTTATGAAGAATATGAAAAATCTTATGAAAAGAATAAAACATATTTAAAAGAAGAAATAAACAAAATATGGTATATGATAAAACAAAATAAAGATTATGAAAAACCTGGAGTTAAAACAAGTTTAGATTCTTCGTTATCTATAATTCAACTTTTAGGAATATTAGTAATTATAATTACTGGTGGTATAATGTCTAGTGAATTTTCTAAAGGTACAATAAGATTACTAGTAATTAGACCAAATAAAAGATGGAAAATATTATTATCAAAATTCTTAGCTTTCTTGTTAATAACAATGTTATGTGCAATTTTAACTACAATAATATGTATTGTTGCTAATGGAGTTGTATATGGTTTTAGTGATTATTTAACTGGTAGTTTAGTAGTAAATAATAATACAGTGATTGAAGTGAGTTATTTACTTCAAGTGTTTAAGGAATCTCTAATTTTAATTATTCCAATAATATTTGTAGGAATTCTTACATTTATGTTATCAGTAATAACTAATAGTACAGCTTTCAGCGTTGGTCTTGGAATGGCAGTAATGTTTGCTTATACAATACCGCTTCAAATAATGGTTATGTTAAATATACCTTTAGTAGATTTTACTTTCTTACCTTATTTAAATTATAATATATTTTTAAACGGAACAGACTTATATGAGTATAGTGTTAATATAGGATATAATTTAAGTATGATTAAAGGAAACATTATTTTACTAATTTGGTCAATAGTATTTTATTTTATTGCAAGTTTAGTATTTATTAAAAGAGATATAAAAAATTAAATATCTCTTTTTTTGTAAATCCTATGTAAATTGTGAAAAGTAAAAAAATATTATATACTTGTTACAAGAGAGTACTAGACAAGATAGGTGTTAATATGAAAATGGATAGATTAATTAAGAGAGACATTTTTATTGCTGGTATAAGCATAATATTAATAATAATTGCTTTAGGAATTTCATCATATGCATTGTTTTTCAGAGTCGAAGAAACAGGAGAAGAAGTTATAAATTATGGAGATTTAAAGGTTGATTTTGCAAATCAAACCGAAACTATAAATAGAACTCTTGATTATCCAAGAACTGATACAGAAGGTGCTGCTACAGAAGCGTTTACTTTCACTGTAACAAATACTGGAACATTAAAAGCAACTTATACGGTTAATATACTTGATGATACAGAATTTATAACTCAAAATGCTTTAACTAAAGTAAATGACTCATATATAAAATATTCTGTTAATAGTGGATCTCCAGCATTACTTAGTACAATTACAAATGGACAATTAGTTAGTGGCTCATTAAACCCTGGTGCTAAAGTTACATATTCATTAAAGTTTTGGTTAAAAAGTGATGCTCCAAACGCAGCAATAGGAACTTCACTTGTTAAAAAAGTAAATGTAAAAGCTGAATATATACCAGAGTCATAGTAAACAAAAAATAAACCACCTGTAAATTGCGGGGGGGGTAGACTTATATAAAATAAACTACAGGAAACTGTAGTTTTTT
>USDC01000053.1 GCA_900553435.1 uncultured Mycoplasmatota bacterium | reverse complement strand
GTATAAATGGAAATACTCTAACAGTATCAAATGTAAAATCAGCAACTACTTGTACAGTAAATTATAATTTAGTTTGTATTAATTCTCCTGTAATATCTGGTTCAGCTGCAGAAAAAATAATAAATTTGAGTCCAAGTGAAACCAATACTTTATCTAGTGGCGGGGTTTATAAGCGTGAACATGAGTATTTATATGATCAAATATCTTGCAATACGGACTATAGATATGCAGGAATAGGCCCTAATAATTATGTAACTTTTAATGGTGAGAAATGGAGAATAATAGGCGTTTTTGAGACTGAAGGAGAAGATGGAGAGTTTGCTAAAAGAGTTAAAATTATAAAAGATACATACATTCAAAATCTTGCTATTCCATGGGATACTAGCGCATCAAGTGTAAATGCTGGTATGGGAATAAACCAATGGGGAGAATCTGGGACATATACTGGAGCTGATTTAATGAGAACTTTAAATACTCTTTATTTAAATAGAACTTCTGGTACTTGTTATGATACTGGTAATAAAACAACTACTTGCAATTTTTCTTCAAATGGATTAAATGCAACCGCAAGAAATATGGTAGATACTGTGAAGTGGTATATAAATGGAGCTGACATAAATGATTTATGGTATGAAGTTTATTCTAATGAAAGAGGGATAGAAGATCCGGGTGAACCTGGTACTGGTGAAACAGTAGTAAGAACAACGTTTTGGTTAGGAAAAATTGCCCTACCTTATGTAAGTGATTATGGTTATGCTGATAGTGATTTAGCAGCAAATAGTTACTCTGGTTCAACGGAACTTCAGAAATATTCACCAGGGGGCAGAAATTGGATATATAGAAGTGGTGAATATATTCCGTTTATTACACCTGTAAGATATACTCCAGACAATATACTTAGAATAGAAGATCCAGGATTTGTCTCAAAGACTAGAGTTGGAAATAGACTTAGAATAAGACCAACAGTATACCTAAAGCCTGAAGTCAAAATAACTAGTGGCTCAGGGACAAGTAGTCGTCCATACCAGTTATCATTATAAAAAATTGATATCTTAATGATATCTTTTTTTTAATTTCATATAATTTGTTAGGTGGTTATGTGAATAAGATATTTAAATATACAGGAATAGTTTGTTTAGTTATGTTTAGTTTTTTTTATACGGAAAAGGCTGTTAATATCGCTAATAGTAAGGATCCCATTATGCAAAGTATTATGGCTTATGAGGAAGATGGTAGTAATAAATGTGTAGAGGGTGTAGTAAGTAAAGATGGAATAATTTTAGGAGTAAACGGATACTCTGTTAATGTTAATAAAAGCTATAGTAATATGAGAGGAATTGGTTTTGACGAAGAGTTACTTGTGTTTGATGAGGCTAGTTGTGAGGTAACTAAAAAGAATTATTTAGATGAGTATATTATTAAAGGAAATCCTTTTAAAAATAGCATTAGTTTATTAATTTTAGTAGATAATGGTTATTATTTAAAAGAAATAAATAAGCTTGCTAGTAGTAAAGGAGTTAATTTAAGTTTTATTGTTGATGTAAATGTACTTGAGAAAAATAAAAGTTTATTTACTGAATTATATGGCTCAGGAAATGATATATTTTTTAGCGGTAAAACTAAAGAGGAATTAAAAAAATATATATCTATTATGAAAGATATTGATAGAAATAGTAGTAAATATTGTGTATATTTAAATAGTGATATTATTGATATTTGTTCTAAGGAAAAAATAAATAGTATTAAAACTAATATTTTTATTGAAAAAAATTATTTAATGAATATTGAGGATTTTGTTGAAAAAGGAAATTTAATTATTTTAAAAGAAAATAAAGCATTAGTTAAAGAACTTAGTGCAAGTATTAATTTTATTAAAGCTAAAGGAATAGAAATTACTAAAGTTAGTAGACATTTAAGTGAAGAAAAGTAATTTACAAATAATTGTAAAGTTTACATAGTTTTATGTTTTAATAATATAAATTGTGGTATACTTTTACTAGGAAGTGATAATTATGTTAGAAAATATAAAAGGAACTTTAGGAATTGATAAAAAATCAATCGCATCTAAATTAGTAAAAGATAGAGGTTATAATATAACAGAGCCAGAACTTTTAGTTGTTATAGATAATGTTATGAAAAATAGTGAAGAAAAACTAGATGCAGAGGAACTTGCGAGTAAAGTTTCTAAAGTTTTAGATAGTATGGGAGTAAAAAAAGAAGCTGCAGTAGAATTTAATGGACGTTTTTATATAGATGAAAAATTAAAAGAGTGTATAAGTATTGCAAAAGTTGAAACAAATGTTAAAGATCCAGATCCACTAATAAATTTCTTAAGAAGTTTAATTAGAGATTTAAATATGTCTGGAGAAGAACTTACTTTAGAAAGTGCGAAAGCTTATATTAAAGCATATGAAGATTTAAAAAAACAAGCGGATATGGAGAAAAAAGAAGGTATGTCTAGATAACAGTCTATGACTGTTTTTTCTTTTCTTTATTTTTTCTTTGTTTTTTGGTATAATATGTTAGGTCATTTTGTCTTTTAAACTTAGAAAGGAAAAATTATGAGTAAAATTAATTTAATGAGTTTAGGTGGACTAAACGAAAACGGGAAAAACATGTATGTTTTAGACATAGATGGAAGTATTTTAGTTTTTGATGCTGGGCTTAAATTTGCACCAGATAAAATGTATGGAATTGATTACATAATTCCTGATTTTGATTATTTAATAAAAAGAAAAGATAAAATTAAAGGTGTTTTTATAACACATGCGCATTATGAAAATATGGGTTCACTTACTGATTTAGTTCGTGAAATACCTGAGGTAAATGTTTACTGTACTAACTTTACAAGCAAAATTCTTTTGGAAGAAGCTAAAGAAGATGATGTAGTAATAAAAAATCTTCATGTAATTAAGCCATATAAAAAAATTAATATGGGAGAGTTTAGTATTTTTCCATTTATGGTAACACATTCTGTACCTGAAAGTGTTGGATATTCTGTTAATACTAAAGATGGTGCGATTATTTATATGGGAGATTTTATAATAGACCCTACTATGAGTGGCTTTTATGAAATGGATTTAGGTAAAGTTGCTTATATTGGTAAACAAGGTGTTTTGTGTTTAATGTGTGAAAGTGTTTTTGCTGAAAAAAGTGGATTTACTGCACCAAAACATAAATTAGAAAATTATTTTAAAAATGTTGTGGAAAAAAATAAAAATAGAATAATTTTTACAATCTTACCATTGCATATTTATACGATGCAAGAAATATTTAATAGTTTAAAAGGCAAACATCGTAAAGTAATAATAATGGGTAAGAAATTACAAAGTATTGTAAACGTATCTATTAAAAATGGATATTTAGATGTTGAAAAAGATCTAATTGGAGATTTATCTGATTTAAACAGACCAGATGCAGTAATAATGGTATGTAATGACCGTGAAACACCATTTTATAATTTAAGTAGAATAGTAAATGGATATGATAAGTATGTTAAATTAAAAGAAACTGATACTGTTTGTTTTGCTGAACCAAGTTATGATGCGTATGAAAATACACTTGTTAAAATCATGAATGATATTGCTATTAAAGCGGCTAATATTGAGACAGTTCCTAAGGAAAAAAGTGTTAGACATCATGCAAGCAGTGAAGATTTAATGTTAATAATAAAATTATTTAACCCTAAGTATTATATGCCTATTAAGGGAGAATATCGTTATATGGTAGGTAATGCTAATTTAGCTGAAGCTGTTGGAGTTAATAAAAATAATATTATACTAAAGGAAAACGGTGAAAGAGTTGTATTTGATGGTGGAGTAAAGCAAGAGAGTTTTGATAGAATAAAAGTTGATGAAGTTTTAATTGATGGAAAAAGTACTACTGATGTAGGAGAACTTGTTATAAAGGATAGAGAAATGCTTGCTGATAACGGGCTTGTTTTAGTAAGTGCAACACTTGATAAGAAGACTAAAAATTTAATTGCTGGACCAGAAGTACTTACAAGAGGGTTTATTTATGTTAAAGAAAATAAAGATATAATAGAAAAGATTAAAGAAATTTCTCTAGATATTATAAATGAAAACATAAACAATCATTATGCTGATTATGCTAATATTAGAAATGGTATAAGAGAAAGTTTAGGAAAGTTTTTATATTCTGAGACTGAATGTAAGCCTATGGTTTTAACAGTAATACAAGAAGTTTAGGTGGTAATATGGTATATTTAGATTATAGTGCTACTACTTTTGTTTTAAAAGAAGTATTAGATTCATATAATGCTGTTACTAATAATTACATTGGAAATGCTAATTCAATGCATTTTTTAGGTATTAAAAGTAAAGAAATGTTTATGAAAGCAACAAATCAAATCGCAAGTATTTTGGGTATATTACCTAAAGAAATAATTTATACTAGTGGTGCTAGTGAAAGTAATAGTACAGCGGTTAAAGGTATTGCTTTTAAATATAAAAATAGAGGTAAACATATTATTACTTCTAAGTTAGAACATAAAAGTATTTTAGAAGTAATGGATTTTTTAGAAACTAAAGGTTTTGAAATAGATTATGTTAAACTTGATAAAAATGGAATAGTTGATTTAAAAGATTTAGAAGCTAAAATTAGAAAAGATACAATATTAGTAAGTATTTGTGCAGTTAATAGTGAAGTAGGTATTAAACAACCTTTAAAAACTATAAATCAAGTTATAAAGAAAAAAAATAATCTCACTTTTTTTCATAGTGACATGACACAAGCTCTGGGTAAAACGCAAATTAATTTGAAAGATGTGGATTTAGCTAGTTTTTCATCTCATAAAATTTATGCTCCAAAAGGTATAGGTTTACTTTATAAAAAAGAAAATATAGATATAGAACCATTAATATTCGGAACAACTTCAAATACCCCATTTAGAGGTGGAACTCCAGCTCTTCCTTTGGTTGTTGCTTTTTCTAAAGCTATTCGTATCGCTATGGATAACTTAGAAGAAAGTGTTAGACATACAACAATGTTAAAAGAAAAATTACTTAATGGTTTAAAAGAGTTTGATATAGTCATAAATTCTAATGATTATTGTGTACCTCAAATTGTTAATATTAGTTTAATTAAAATAAAATCTGAGACTTTTATACATGCTCTTGAAAAAGAAGAGGTTTATGTAAGTACAAATACTGCATGTTCTAGTGGGGAAGAAAGTACAATATTAAAGTATTTAACAAATGATAAAAATATTAGTACTACTTCTATTAGAATAAGTTTAAGTTTATATACAACGCCTGAGGAGATAAACAAGTTTATTAAGGTTTTTGGTGAGAGTTATAGGAGTTTGGTGTATAAAATATGAAACAATTAATAATGATTAAATATGCAGAACTTACAACTAAAAAAGATAATAAAGGCTTTTTTGTAAGAATTTTAAAAGAAAATATTATTTCTGCTTTAGAGGGATTAGATTTTGAAATAAAAACTAATTTTGCGAGGGTTTATATTTATACCGAAGATATAAGTGATGCAGTAGAAAGATTAAAAAAAGTTAGTGGTATACATGAAATTATTAAATGTTATGAAAGTGATGATATTGAATTTGATAAAATAAAAGATAATTCTTTATATTTGTTAAAAGAAAAAGAATTTAAAACATTTAAAGTTGAAACAAAAAGAAGTATAAAAACTTATCCACAC
>USDC01000052.1 GCA_900553435.1 uncultured Mycoplasmatota bacterium | reverse complement strand
TAATAGGGAAGCTAGAGATAACAGACATGAGTGGAAACAGTATCTTACCAGAGACCTCAACAGGAAGTATAGAGGGAGTAGAGTTAGAACAAACATTATATGGAATGACAGTAAAAGAGATAATGAATGAGATATATCCAGTAGGAAGTATCTACACAAGTACAGAAAGTACAAATCCAAGTGAGAAGTTTGGAGGAGTATGGGAAAGATATGGAAAAGGAAAAACATTAGTAGGGGTAGATGAGGATGACAGTAGTTTTAATGTATCAAGTAAGACTGGAGAAAGCAAGAGTATAAACTTAGCACACTCTCATACAGTAAATTCACACACCCATACTACAAAAGATCATATATTAACAATTGCTGAAATGCCTAGTCATCAACATAGATCTGTTTCTTCAAAGGAAGGTGCAACTTCCGATTATTTTGGTGGTAGTACTGTGGATTATGGATTTACTGATGGGGTTAATTCTCCAGCTTGTACGGGTTCTATAAACTGTTATGCTATGTCTTCTTTTACAGGAGGTGGAGCTGCACATAATCACGGAGAAACCTCTGCCTCATCACCAGGAACAAACAGTAAGTTAAGTACTAGTCAGTCTATATTAAATCCATATATAACTGTATATATTTGGAAAAGAGTTTCATAGTTTAACATTGTATTTTTGCAATGTTTTTTCTTTACAAACAAATGTTTATACGTGTATAATTAAAATTAGGTGATAGTATGTTTGATTATTTAGTTGGAAAAGTTACAAATATTAATTCTTTTTATATTACATTAGAAGTAAATGGTATAGGATATGCTATTAACACTCCTAATCCTTTTTCTTTTAAAGAAGATGAAGTTGTTAAAATTTATTTATATTCTCATATAAGAGAAGAAGAGTTTAGTTTATATGGATTTAAGAGTGAGGAAGAAAGGGAGATGTTTTTAAAATTAATTAGTGTTAAAGGCTTAGGACCAAAAATGGCACTTCCAATGCTTGCGACTGGTTCTATTAATGGTTTAATAGATGCAATTGAAAAGGAAAATATTATTTATTTAACTAAGTTCCCTAAGATTGGAAGCAAACTTTCTAGACAAATTATTTTAGACTTAAAAGGAAAGTTAGCCAAAACAGGAGAAGTTGTGCATGATGAAAATGAAGATTTAATAGCTGCTTTAGTTGGGCTAGGATATAAAAATAACGAAGTACGTAAAGTAATAAAAGAAATTGATAAATCCTTACCACTTGATAAACAAATTAAAGAAGCATTAAAATTAATGTTAAAATAGGAGGACATTGTGGAAGAAGAAAGAATAGTAACTATTAATGAAATTGATGGAGATAATTTTTTAGATAATATAAGACCGGATAGTTTTTCAGAATATATTGGACAAAATGAAGTAAAAGAAAATATAAAAGTTTTTGTAAAAGCCGCATTAATGAGGGAAGACGTTTTAGATCATGTTTTACTTTATGGACCACCAGGTCTTGGTAAAACAACATTAGCACATATAATTGCAAACGAACTTGGAAGTAATATTAAAACAGCAAGTGGTCCCACAATTGAAAAAAGTGGAGATCTTGCGGCAATACTTTCTACTTTAGAAGAGGGCGATGTTTTATTTATAGATGAAATTCATAGAATACCAAAATATATTGAAGAAATACTTTATAGTGCAATGGAAGATTTTAAATTAGATATAATAATTGGTAGTGATGGAACATCTAGAAGTATTAAAATAGATTTACCAAAATTCACTTTAGTTGGAGCAACTACAAGAGCTGGAGATTTGTCTTCTCCATTAAGAGATAGATTTGGAATTATTTGTAAACTAAGTTATTATACTGATGAAGAACTTAGTATGATAGTAAAAAGAACTGCGAAAGTAATAAATACTGAAATAACTAATGATGCAGCTTTAGAAATTGCAAAAAGAAGTAGAAAAACACCACGTGTAGCAAATAGGCTTTTAAAAAGAGTAAGTGATTTTGCATTAGTAGAAAAAGATGGGAAGATAGATTTAGATATCGCTTGTGTTGCTTTAGAAAGACTTGCTGTTGATAAAGATGGATTAGATGGAGTAGATATTGAATATTTAAATGCACTAGTTAAAAACTTTAATGGTGGACCAGTTGGAATTGAAAGTATAAGTGCGTCAATCGGAGAAGAAGTTACAACACTTGAAGATGTAGTGGAACCTTTTTTGTTACAAGAGGGATTTATAAAAAGAACATCTCGTGGAAGAGTTGCTACAGAAAAAACATATGAACATTTAAAAATAAATTATATGAGCGAGTTAAATTTACTAGACAACTAAAGTTTTTAAAGATATAATTGAGTTAAGTGAAATATAGGGAGGTTTTATAGATGTCACAAGAGGAAAAAGATAAAAGAACAGTATTGGGGTTAATTTGTGCTATTATAATTTTAATAGTTATTATAATTTTAGTTAGTTGTAACTATGGCAAAAATGATACTAAAGACGTAAAGAAAAAAGAAGATCCAACAATTATAGAAACAAAAGATGGGGAAGAAATAGATGCTGTAGAAGATGCTTTTGCTTCATTTAGTTATGCACATCCTTTAAGTTTTGTAGAAACATCTAAGAAAGAAAGTAAAGCAAAAGAAAAAACTGTATTAAGTGAAGAAATAGAAAAAGTAAGTGCATTATCATTAGTAGAAATCGCAGAGAAAACTTATGATATTAAAGATGTAGAGGCTGCACGTAAAGCAGTAAATGAACTTACTGATGAAAAAGAAAAAGAAATGTTAAATGAAAGACTAGATATGGTAGAAAACTTTATTGATGTTGAAAAAATCATTTCTTCATTTGAAGAAAAAACTATAACAATAGAAACAAAAGAAATATTTGATTCTATAGTAAGCGAATACACTACTTTGAATACCAATGATATGTTAAAAGATTTAACAGAAAATACTAAAAAAGAAGAACTTATAACAAGAATAGAAAAATTAGAAACATTATTATTTGATAATATTAGTCCAACTGTAACTGAACCAATTAATAGTACATATTACAATCGTGATGTTGTAATAACTGCAAGTGATGAAAATGAAATTAAATTATTATTAAATAAAAAAGAAATTAGTAATAATACAGTAGTAACAGAAGAAGGAAGATATACTTTAGTGGTTACAGATAAAGCATTTAATCAAAAAACAGTATTATTTGCCATTGATAAGACTGCACCTGTGGTAAGCCTTAATGGCGGAAATACAGAAATATTAGTAGGTAATGATTACACTGAAGAAGGTGTAACTGCAACAGATAATATTGATGGTAAAATAAGTACCTATACTACTAAGATAGTAAATAATGAAACTACTGAAGAAGTAGAAGTAATAGACACAAGCAAAGTGGGAAGTTACACTGTTTATTATGAAGTAACAGATAAAGCAGGAAATGTTGGAAATGCAAGTAGAGTTGTAACAATAACTGATGAGGCTCTTTATTATGCATTTGATAATGAAGAAATGAAAGCACTTTCAACAGATAATTATAATGATGCATATTTAACATTAAATAACAACAATATACTTAAAGTAAAAACATTACTTACTAAAGAACAAAAAGAAAATAATGCAACAGTTGGCATTACATTACAAACAAAACTAGGAAATTATTCATTTAATAATATAGGAGAAGAAATTTATTCTATAGATTTAGCTAATTATCCTGGTCTTGAAGAAATAATTTTCTTTGTTGATGCTGATGGATATCAATATGATAAAACAACAACAATAAACATTACAAATCCAACTGAAGCTACATTTAATGCTGATAAATATGTTGGAGAATATACTGCACTTGTTAATGGTGAATACTTAACTATAAAAATAGTTAAAAATACAGATGGAACTTATAAAGCAATGCTTCCAAAAGCAGTAGCTTATAAAACTGATACAGAATATTGGACAGATTTTAATGCTGATAGAATATCTTTTGTAGATGGAAGTAGTCATGTTTATATTCATGCAAGTCATTCTGTAGAATTTATATTTGATGAGGCCGCAGGAACTTTAACTGCACTAACAGATGGAAAATATATTACAAATTCAAGTGAAACATTTATGAATTATTCTACAGTATTTACTAAAGGAGTAGTATTTAGTAAATATGTAAAACCTGTTACAACAACTAATATTAAAACTGCAGATGTTAATAAACAAGTTGATGGGAACAATGTAACTAATAATATAGATACTAAGGAAGAAAATATAAAAACTGAAGAAGTTGTAGAAACAGAAATTAATGAAGAAGTTTTAATACAAGAAGAAAAACAAGTTCAAGAAGAACTTGTTGTTTCTACAGAAAATACAGAAGAAATTATAGAAGAATAAATTAACTTTTATTCTTTTTTTAATTCTTTATTATTGAAATTAATTCCAAACATACCACCCATTGTTGATGCAAGAAGAAGTATTAAAAAGTAAAGTAATATACTTTTCTTTATGTCACATTGTAAAATTAAAGATATAAGAAATAAAAGACCCATATTTATTCCACCAATAATAAGCCCACTTAAATAACCTTTATTTTCACTCTTTTTAGCCAAGTAAAATCCAGAAGCCATAAACAAAATTGTTAAAAAAATAAAACTAATTACACTTATAATCCTAGCGGTAAGTATTTCAAAATAGTTAAAAGTTGTAATAATTATTAAATAAATTAAAATACATAGAAAAAATAACGCAATATTTTTTAATATATTATATTTATTCATTAGTTCCCCCTTTAATAAAATAATATTATATGATTAAAAAAATATGAATAGTTACATAATATATTAGGTGAAGAAAAATGAGCTTATTTGTTGTTATTTATAGAACCTTATTCTTTTATATATTTATATTGATAATTTATAGACTTATGGGAAAAAGAGAGATAGGTCAACTTAGTATAATTGATTTAGTAGTTAGTATTTTAATAGCTGAATTAGTAGCAATTAGTATAGAAAATCATCAAGAAGGTTTAATGCTTACTGTAGTACCAATTTTAATACTTGTATTACTTGAAATAATTGCTGCGGTTATATCAATAAAATCAAATAAAGTAAGAAATATCTTAGAAGGTAAACCAAGTTTAATAATTAATAAAGGAAAAATAAATTACAAAGAAATGGTAAAACAAAGATATACATTAGATGATTTACTTTTAGAACTTAGATATAAAAGTATAAAAAGTATAGAAGATGTAGAATATGCAATATTAGAAAACAATGGAAAACTAAGTATTTTTAAATATAACTTTTTAAAATTAAATACTACGACTCCTTTTCCAATAATATTAGATGGAGTAATTCAAAAAGATACATTAAAATATCTTAAAAAAAATGAAAAATGGGTTTATGAACTTTTAGAAAAAGAAAGAGTGGTTTTACAAGATGTATTTTATGCATTCTATAAAAATAAAAAAACATTTATTATAAAACAAAGTGAAGTAAACTCAATTGAATAACCAGCATTAGTCAATAAAGAATAAATCAAACGTCAATTGCGGGGGGGGTAGACTTTATTAAACTAAACTACAGAAAACTGTGGTTTTTTTGTGTGTTATATAATTTTATAGCACACATTCTTGTACACAGCACATAATTAAGATATAATGTATGTAACAATATATGACAATGTTTTTAAAGTTAAAAAGATATAATTTATTATAAAGGAAGTATATCATGAAAAATAAAAATATAAAAAAGATATTAAGTATAACATTA
>USDC01000051.1 GCA_900553435.1 uncultured Mycoplasmatota bacterium | reverse complement strand
TATCCAAAAAAGACGCAGAGAAAGCACTGAAAGCTTTCACCGACGTTGTGACCGAAGAGCTGAAAAAAGGTGAGAAGATCCAGCTGGTTGGTTTTGGTACTTTTGAAGTATCTGAGAGAGCAGCAAGAGAGGGAAGAAATCCTCAGAGCGGCGAGCCGATGAAGATCGAGGCTTCCAAAGCTCCCAGATTCAAAGCCGGCAAAGCACTGAAAGATATGATCAACGAGAAATAAGTTGCAACTATTCAGAGCCAAGCAGATTTTCAGTCGAAAGTGTGATTCATGCTTGCATGAACGAACACTTTTGACTGGAAATCTATTTGGCGAGAAGCCACATCGAGATGCAGCGAAGTGAAATCGAGATGGGGTCTGAATAGTTATCGGTATTTTAATAAAGGAGTGTGTGAATGCAGATTATACTTCCGAAAAATGTATAACACAAGTATAATTTAATCTATATTTCACAAAAATTTCAAAATTGTTTTATAATATTTAATAGGTGTTTTTAATGGAGAGAATATCATATTATGATAATTTAAAAGGTATATTAATTCTTAGTGTAATACTGTGGCACACATTAAATATCTGTGCTAGTTTTTATGATTTTGATAATAGTATAGCTATTGTGCTTTCATTTTTTATGATACCTCTTTTTATATATACAACTGGTGTTTTTGCAAGAATGAGTAAAAAGAAACCAATTCAAAGAGCTGCAAAAATGTTTTTGCTCTTTATTGTCTCCCAAATAATTGTTACACTTTATTTTAAGTATGTTTTAGGAATACTTGGAAGTAATGCGAGCATATTTGAACCAAGATATACTTTATGGTACTTAATTACTTGTGCTTCATTATATTTACTTGAATATTTAATAAGAAACAAAAAGTTTAAAAAAGTTTTTATTATTACTCTCTTAATAGGAATATTTATTGGTTTTGTAAGTTTTATAAATGATTTTATGTCTATTTCTAGAACTATTTGTTTTTTACCATTTTTTGTACTAGGTTATTACTCTAAAGAAATTAATTTTCTAGAAAAAATTAAAAACAAAAGCGCAATTATTTCTTTTACATCTCTAATAATTATAATATTTTTAATTTTTAATCCAGACTTTTTTACTTTTAAAGATACATATTTAAAATATAGTTATTTTAGTTATTCTACTCCACTTACATGTTTTATTAATAGAATTCTTATGTATTTTATATTTATAGTTTTTAGTATGTATATTTTACTTTTAATACCTAAGAAGAAATCATTTTTATGTACTCTTGGTAAAAACAGTTTAGTTATATATTTGTCTCACGGAGTGATACTTAAAACTGTTAAAACAAATGAACTCTTCTTTTCAAGTCCAATTTTTGGTTCTATTGTTTTATATATTAGTTTAGTAATATTTTGTTTAATTATTGTGTATTTAATTAAGAAGTTTAAACATAATATTAGTTTTAAAGGAGTATTCTCTAAAATAAATATATTGGAAAAACAAACTCAAAAATGATAAAATAAACTTAGGTGATTATTATGGATTTATTACAAAATAAATTAAGACCTAAAACTATTAATGAAGTTATAGGACAAAAACATTTAATTGGTAAAGGAAAAATCCTTACAAATTTAGTTTCCAATCAAAAAATATTTAATATGATTTTATATGGTAATCCAGGAATTGGTAAAACTACAATTGCATTATGTTTAGTTAGTGATTTAAAAAAGAAGTATAGAGTTTTAAATGCATCAATAAACACTAAAAAAGATTTTGAAGTTGTAATTGAAGAAGCAAAAATGTATGGAGAACTTATTTTAATAGTGGATGAAATACATAGGATGAATAAAGATAAACAAGATATTTTGCTTTCTTATATTGAAAGCGGATTAATTATCTTAATTGGACTTACTTCTCTTAATCCATACCACTCTATTAATCCAGCTATTAGAAGTAGATGTATGTTAATTGAGCTTAAACCACTTAAAAAAAGTGAAATAATCGATGGAATTAAAAAAGTTAAAAATGTTTTACCTGATATTGAATTAAATAAAGATGTAATAAATGTAATAAGCGAACTTTCAAACGGAGATTTAAGATATGCATATAATCTAATAGAATTTTGTTATTATAGTTTTGGTAATACTTTTACAGTTAATGAAATTAAAGATATCAATGCAAAATCAAATGTATTCCATGATAAAGATGGAGACGGATATTATGATTTATTAAGTGCTTTTCAAAAAAGTATTAGAGGAAGTGATGTAGATGCATCTATCTACTATTTAGCTAGGTTACTTGAGGGTGGAGACTTAGAAATGATATGCAGAAGACTTAGTGTTGTTGCATATGAAGATATAGGTCTAGCTAATCCTATGATAGGAGTTAAAGTAAACAGTGCAATTGATGCGGCTACTAGACTTGGTATGCCTGAGGCTCGAATTCCCCTTGCCTCTGTGGTAATTGATTGTGCACTTAGTCCAAAAAGTAACAGTGCAATAATGGCTATAGATGAGGCAATAAACGATATTAGAAGGGGTGAGGCTGGACGTATACCAAAACATATAACTACTAATTCAAAAGATTATAAATATCCTCATAACTTTAAAAATTATTATGTAAAACAACAATATTTACCAGATGAATTAACTAATAAAGAATATTATAAACCTAGAGAAAACAAATATGAACAAGAATTATTTAAATTTAATAGTAAATTAAAAAACAAAGGCTAAATTCTTTGTTTTTTATAAATTTATTTTATTTATATTTTTTAAAAACTTTTTACTCTTTATATAAAGGCCAGTAAAATGGTCATAATATTCACTTAAAAAAGTATTTATTTCTTCTATAATATTATCTTTTATTTTTAGTTCGCTTATTTTATCTATATCTACATAGTAATAAAGACGTAACATTTTAATGGTTTTGGCATCAACTATTTTTTCATTTTTCATACAATTTTTACAGACATAGCCTCCTAAATATGGAGAAACCGTAATAATATTTTTGCTTCCACATTTAACACATTCATCAATTTGTAATGATACTCCTAAATAATCAAGTAATTTTACTTCCAAAATATTAGTTATTACTTTTGGATTAAATCCATTATTTATTTTTTTAATACTACTTATTAATAAATTAAATATTTCTGCATCATTACTTTGTTTAAATACTTCTTTTGAAAGTTCAGTAATATATGTTAAATAACTTATTAATGTTATATCTTCTCTAATATTTTTGAAATAATCAAGAACTTCACACTCTATTAAAGTTGAAAGTTTGTTTTCTTTATAAAAAATATTAAACTTACCATATATAAAATTACTACTCACATTTCTATTTTTACTCTTTAGGTTTCTACAACCTTTAGAAATAACACCAATAATTTCATCTTTAGTAAGTATATTTAATATTTTACTACTCTCTCCATAATTTGTAGTACTTACAACAATTCCAGTTACTTCTTTTAACATAATATCACTCTTTTTCTTCGTTTTCTAATTCTTTGTATTTTAAGTAAAATGTAATATTTCCTGTTTCTTTAAATTTTTTCCATGCTTCCTTTTTATCCATAAAAATCACCCTTTCTATTATTATATTGGGTGATTTTTTTAATTTTTAAACATTAAAATCATTAAAACCTAAATTTTTTAAATGTTTTTCTTTATCTCTCCATTTTTTAATTGTTTTAACATATAAATCTAAATAAACTTGTTTACCTACTAGTTTTTCTATATCACTTCTAGCTTTCATGCCAATTTCTTTAAGCATTACTCCACCTTTTCCAATGATAATCTTTTTTATACTATCTCTATCTACTACTATATCTACACCTATTTCAGCAATATTTCCTTTATCTTTATATTCATTAATCACGCATGTAACAGAATGAGGTACTTCCTCATCAGTTAGTTCCATTATTTTTTCTCTAACAACTTCACAAATTCTAAAATCTGTTGTTGCACTTGTTTTATCATCATCTGAGAAGTATTTTACGCTATCTGGCAAATATTTTTCAAGAACAGTTATTAATCTGTCGACATTATCGTTTTTAAGCGCAGAAACAGGTATAATTTCAGCAAATTCATATAAATCTTTATATTCATCAATTTTCTTTAAAATTTCTTCATTTTTAATCTCATCTATTTTATTTAAAATTAAAAATACAGGTTTATTTATAAATTTTAATTTTTCAATGACAAACATATCACCTTTACCAAGTTCTTTACTAGCATCAGTTATAAAAAGAACTATATCAACATCATTTATTGAATAATAAGCTTGTGCATTTAACTTGTTTCCAAGTTTACTAATTGGTTTATGTATTCCAGGAGTATCTACAAAAACTATTTGTACATCATCATTCGTGTATACTCCTTGAATTAAGTTTCTAGTAGTACCTGACTTTGAAGTAGTAATCGCAATTTTCTCTCCAATTACAGTGTTTAATAATGTACTTTTCCCTACATTTGGTCTTCCTACTATTCCTACAAATCCACTTTTCATAGCATTTCTTCCTTACTAAAATTTTTATTTAATATTTCTTTTAAAGTTAAAACTTTCATATCAAAATTTATATTCATAATATTAAATATCACGTCTTCATTTAAAAATTCTAGAAACACTTGCTTACATAAATTACATGGATAATAAAACTCTTCTGTATTATTTATTAAATATATTGCTTTAATATTTTTGTCTCCATTTGATATTGCGCTGTTTATTGCGTTCCTCTCAGCACATATTGTCGCACCAAACGATGCATTTTCAATGTTTACTCCCTTATAAAAGTTTCCATTTTCTGTTTCAACTATACATGCAAACTTTATATTTGAGTAAGGTGCATAACTATTATCTAATAAGTTTTTCAGTTTGTTTTTCATAATTAGAATAAACCAATAACATATGGAACAAAAATAATTAATCCAATTATAAATGAAAAGCAAGAAAATACAAATACAGCTGCAGAAGCAGTATCTTTTGCTACCTTAGCAAGCGGATGATAATCTTGTGTACATAAATCAACTACAGCTTCAAGCGCAGTATTAATAAGTTCAGTTGCCATAATTAAACCTAGTAAGAAAATACAAATTATCCATTCAATCGCAGTTATTTCAAAAACCAGACCCAAAATAATAGTAAGGGCTGTAACTGATACATGTATTGTCATACTTTGTTCATTTTTATAAGCATATCTAAGACCAGCCATTGAATATTTTATACTGTTTCTAAATCTACCAAAACCTCTTTTTTTTCTTTCACTTCTTGACATCAAAGCCATTTAAAACACACTCCTCTAACTTTCTCATAACTCTTCTATCATCATCTTTTATATGGTCATACCCTAGTAAATGCAACAAACCATGAACAGTTAAAAAGCGCATTTCTCTTTTTAAAGTATGTCCATATTCTTTAGCTTGTTCTTTTGCTTTATCTATTGAAATATAAATATCACCTAAGAACCTAAACTTACTATAAATTATATCATTATTTTCTTCTAAAGCAAAGGATATAACGTCTGTTTCTTTATCAATTTTTCTATATTCTTTATTTATTTCTCTTATTCTCTCATTATTTACAATTATAATATTAAAAATTGGTTTCTTAATTTTTAATTTTTTAATAGTGTATTTACATAGATTATATAAGTCTTTTTCGTTAACTTCATCGTTTGTTTGGTTGATTACTTCAAGCTTCATTATAAACCTCCAACACTAAAGAAATTAAGAAAATATAGTATTGCCAAA
>USDC01000050.1 GCA_900553435.1 uncultured Mycoplasmatota bacterium | reverse complement strand
TAAGTATTTATATCTTTTTAATATTTCTATAATAAGTTTGTTTAAATCAAATTTTTCTTTATTAAGTTCATAAATATTAGATTGTATACTTGATAAATCAAGTATATCATTTACTAGGTTATTTAATCTATCACATTCTTCAATTATTACATTTAAATTTTCTTCTCTTTTCTTTTTATCATCAGCATTTAAGTCTCTTGCCATTTCAGAATAAGCTTTAATCATAGTAAGAGGTGTTTTTAAATCATGTGATACATTTGCCATTAAATCTCTTCTTAATTCATCTATTTTAGATAGTTCGCTTTTAACATAATCAAGTGTTTCAGAAAGTTCATTAACCTCTAATATACTATCATTTGTTTTAAAAGATATATCATAATTACCTTTAGCTAATTTTTTTGCTTTATTATTCATATCTATGATTGGTTTACTAATCAACTTAGATAAGAAATAAGCTATAACAAAAGATGAAATAAAAAAAGTATTTAAAAAAGAGTTTTTTGGAGAAGATAAATTTTTAAAACAAAAAATAGGATATAAAGTAAAGGGGGAAAATAAATGAATACTGAAATTTTAGCTCCCGCAGGTGATTTAGAAAAATTAAAATGGGCTTTTCTTTATGGAGCAGATGCTGTATATATTGGAGGAAAAGATTTTAGTTTAAGAGCAAATGCTAATAATTTTACAATTAATGAAATAAAAGAAGCAGTAGAGTATGCTCATAAGTTAAATAAAAAGGTCTATGTTACAGTAAATATGTTTTTTCATAACGAAGATTTAAAAAAATTAGACAACTATTTAAAAGAACTTAATAAAATAAAGGTAGATGCAGTAATAGTTAGTGATATGGTAGTGATTGAAAGTATAAAAAGACAAAAACTAAATATTCCATTTCATATTTCAACACAAGAGAGTATTACTAATTATGAAGCTGCTAGATTTTGGAAGAGTCTTGGTGCAGAACGAATAGTACTAGCTAGGGAATGTTCAAAAGAAGATATAAAAGAAATTAAAGAAAAAGTCGATATTGAACTTGAAATGTTTATACATGGAGCAATGTGTACTAGCTACAGTGGAAGATGTGTATTATCAAACTATGTAACAGAAAGAGACTCAAATAGAGGCGGCTGTTCTCAAGTTTGTAGGTTTACATTTGATAATAAGACTAAAAATTTATTTTCTTTTAGTACAAAGGATTTAAACATGTCAAATCATTTAAAAGAAATACTAGATTTAAAAGTTAATTCATTAAAAATAGAAGGAAGAATGAAAAGTATTTATTATATATCAACTATTGTAAATACATATAAAAGAATGATAAATGACATTTATGAGAATAAATTAGATAAAAAAAGAGTACAATATTATACATATGTGTTAAACAGATGTGCTAATAGAGAAAGTGCACCTCAATTTTTCTCTAACACTCCTGGTGTAAATGAACAATATTATACTGGTAGAAAAGAAATCACAAATAAAGATTTTTTAGGAGTGGTTTTAGAATATAATAAAAAAACTAAAGAAGCATTAATAGAACAAAGAAATTACTTTAGTGTAGGAGACGAGATAGAAGTGTTTAGTCCTACAGAAGAACCATTTAGTTTTACTGTTGAATCAATAAAAACAAAGGAATTAGAATCTGTTAGTGCTGCAAGACATCCAAAGGAAAAATTATATATCAAAATTAATAAGGAAGTTAAGCCAAATGATATTTTAAGAGTTAAATTAGCGCTTGACAATTTTTAAATAAAGTAGTATTATGTGTGCTTAGTAAAGGAGAGAAAACAAGTGGAAAATAAAAAACAAATATTCCTTACTAGTGAAGGTTTTTTAGAATTAGAACAAGAACTTAATTATTTAAAATTAGAAAAGAGAGAAGAAATTAAAAATACTTTAAAAGAAGCTCGTGCATTAGGAGACCTTTCAGAAAATAGTGAATATACAGAAGCTAGAGCTGCTCAAGCAGAAAACGAAAAAAGAATAAGTGAGCTTGAATATGAACTAGAAAATGCTGTTATTATAGAAGAAGGAAAAAAAGATAAAGTAGGAGTTGGCTCTGTAGTTGAACTTATTTATGATGGGGATGAAAGTGATAGAGAAGAATACAAAATAGTAGGAAGTAGAGAAGCAGACCCATTTAATAATAAAATTTCAAATGAAAGTCCAATCGCAAAAGCTATAATGAATAAAAAAGTTGGAGAAGAAGTTGAAGTATCTTCCCCAGATGGTGTATTTAGTGTAAAGATAGCCAAAATTGCTTAAGAAATTAAGCTTTTTTCTTTACTAAAAACTCATGCCATGTTAAAATAATTTAAGTATGAAACGGAGGAAAAAATGAAAAATACATATAATATTACATTAAAAGAAGAATGGGTTGAAGCACTAGATAATGCTTTTAAAAAGAAACAAAAGGAAGTATCAGTACCAGGTTTTAGAAAAGGAAAAGTTCCAAAGGATGTTTATATTAAACAATATGGAATAGAATCTCTTTATATGGATGCAATAGACTTAGTTGCTCCAACTGGATATGATAAAGTAATAAAAGAAAATAATTTAAAACCAGCTGCAAGACCTGGAGTAGATATAAAAAATATTAATGATAAGGAAATTGAACTTATCTATACAATTGTAACTGCCCCAGAAGTAAAACTTGGTAAATATAAAGACTTAGGAATTAAGAAAGACGAAGTAAAGGTAACAAAAGAAGAAATAGAACACGAACTAGATAACTTAAAAGCAAAATATGTTGAATTAAAAGATAAAGAAAACGAAACTGTTGAAAATGATAATATTGCAATTATTGATTTTGAAGGATTTTTAAATGGCAAACCTTTTGATGGTGGAAAAGGTGAAGATTTTTCATTACAAATTGGTAGTAAAACATTTATTCCTGGTTTTGAAGAACAATTAATTGGAATGAAAAAAGGTGAAGAAAAAGAAATAAAAGTTACTTTTCCAAAAGAATATCCAGCTCCAGAATTAAAAGGAAAAGAAACAACATTTAAAGTAAAAGTAAAAGCAGTTCAAGAACGTATTATGCCAGAGGTCGGCAAAGAATTTTTTGAAGACTTAGGTATGGAAGGAATAAATGACATTGAAAGTCTTAAGAAAGAAATAGAAGAAAATATCAAAGTTAATAAAGAAAGAGAAGCTGAAAATAAATATATTGATGAAGTATTAAAAGAAGTAACTAAAAATGCAAAGTTTGAATTACCTGAAGAAATGATAGAAGAAGAAATAGATAGAATGGTTAGTGAGTTTTCTAATCAACTTCAAATGCAAGGATTTAAGCTAGATACATACTTAGAAATGATAAGAAGTGATGAAAAAACTTTAAGAGATCAAATGAAAGAAGAAGCAAAAGCTAGAGTAAGTTATAGAGTTGTTCTTGAACAAGTTGCAAAAGATGAAAAGATAGAATTTAAAGATGAAGAAGTAGAAAAAGAAGCTGAAGAACTTGCTAAAAAATATGGTATGGAAAAAGAAGAATTTATAAAAGCATTTGGTGGTATAGAATTTATTAAATACGACATGGAAGTAAGAAAAGCTTTAGAAATAATTCAAGGGTAATAAAAAAATAAAAGTTGTACAACTTTTAAATTTTTGAAAACGAAAAAACGTAATACATAAAAATTTTTGTTTAAAGAAAAAAAGAATAATTGAGAGTATTTAACTTCAATTATTCTTTTTCTGTACTTTGACTTAATGTTTTAAATTTGTTAGTCTAAAAATGTTTAAGGTTTTATGATAAGAATATATGAAACGTTTAAAAAAATTATAATTTAAAGTAAGAAAAAAGAAGTCATGTAAGATTATGAAATATCTACAATCAAATGGTATGGAAAAAGATACTAAAATAAATTTTTTTTAAAACAATATAATATCATCAATATGGATTGACAGTTTTCTAAAAAAATGATATAGTGTAGGAGATTGGTACTTAGGAAACTTTCGAAGCCCTAAGTCGTTTTTATTTTAAGGATGTGATATTATTGAAACAATATAAAAGTTCTGAAGAATTATTAGATCATATAATTTCTAAAGGAGTAACTGTTACTAACAAAGATTATGCTTTAAATAAAATAAAAAAATATTCTTATTATTCTATTGTAAACACATATAAAAATGTATTTAAAACTATGGATAATAATTATAAGAAAAATGTGACTTTTGAGGAAATATATTCGTTATATGAATTTGACAAAAACATTCGCTTTATTTTTTTAACTTATATTTTAGAAATAGAAGCAGTTATAAAATCCTTACTAGCTGAACTTTTATCATCAAAATATGGTATTAATAATTACTTATTAATAGACAATTTTGACACTAATATTAATCCTAAAATAATACAAATGAATATTGATAAAATAAATGAAGAAATAAATAAACAAAATGGCAAACACGAAGCTGTTACTCATTATATTAACAATTATGGTTTTGTACCACCTTTTATTTTAGTTAAAATTTTAACATGGGGAGAGTTAAGCCGTTTATATAGTATGCTGAAACAATCGGATAGACAAGCTATTAGTAAAGAGTTTAAAGTACCTGATAATTTCTTAAAACAGGTAATGAAAAATATTACTATGATTAGGAACATTTGTGCTCATAATGATAGAATGTTTTCTTTTCATAGCAAGTTTTTGATTGCTTTTAAAATAATAGATAAAAACTATAAAAATAAAGATAATTCAACTAATATTTATATGATTATGAAATCTATGCAACAATTATTAGATGAAGAAAAAACTGAGATGTTTGAAAAGGTAATAAATTTGGAAATTGAAAAATTAAAAAATAATATTAAATCTATTGATATAAATTTGATTTTATATTTAATGGGATTTTTCAATGAATAAAGTTAATTATATTGAATAGAATATTAATGATTGGTACTTAGAAAACTTTTGAAGCTCTAAGTCGTCAGACCTCTATACAAATGTGTAGAGGTTTTTGAATATTGGTATTTTCTATGTTATTAATAATATTTTGAACTATTATATAAAAGCGACAATAAAAGAATTATTAACCTGTATAGGGTTATTGTTAAAGTCAATATAAAAATGTGCAAAAAGTTGAGAATAATAATGTTCAATTTTCTACATTTTAATTTTACCCTTAACAATTTTAATGGTAAAATAAAATTAAAGTTTTAAACTGATTTCAAAAAAAGTTGATTTTGATAGAATGTAGGTAATTAGAATATTTTTAAAATTAGAGTAAGAAAGATTGCTAATTTTTCTAAAATTAATATAAAGGAGAGTGAAAATATGAATAGTAAAAAAAGAATTAGTGCAAGAGGAATTATTTTTGATGGTGAAAGTTTATATACAATGTTTAGAAGAAAGAAAAAAGAAAATAAGGAAGTTAAAGAATATTATGTAATTCCAGGTGGTGGAGTTGATGATAGTGAAGATTTAGAACAAGCAGTTATAAGGGAATTGAAAGAAGAGTTTTCGGTTGATGTAAAAATTGAAAGATATTTAGGGGTTAAAGAAACTACTGATACAATTGAACATTTTTTTAAATGTAGTATAATAAAAGGTACTCCAAAATTAGGCGGAGAAGAACTTGAAAAATGTAGTGAAGAAAATTATTATGAAATAAGAAAAGTTTCTATAAAAGATTTAGATAATATTGATATTTTAGCAACTGATATGATAATGAATGTTTATAAAACAAAAAATAACTAAACTTTAAAATTGTATAAAGAAGTAACCCTTATATTAGAAAAGATAGATAATATGTATAAATTAAGTTTATAATAAACAAATAGCAA
>USDC01000049.1 GCA_900553435.1 uncultured Mycoplasmatota bacterium | reverse complement strand
GATATAGTAGTAGTGATACAAGTTTTAATAGTATAGGTAAGACAGGAGGAAGTAAGAGTATAAACTTAGCACACTCCCATACAGTAAACTCACATACCCATACAACAAAGGACCACACATTAACAGTCGATGAAATGCCTAGTCATAATCATGCTGGTGCTGTATATGCCGCCAACGGAAATAAAGTGAATTTTGATTTTGGACATATGGCTCAGTATGTTTCTGGCTCAACAGGATGGTCTAGCTATACAACTTATACAGGAGGAGACCTACCACACAATCATGGTAATACCTCTGCATCTTCACCAGGAACAAATAGTAAATTAAGTAGTAGCCAGTCAATACTTAATCCATATATAGTGTCTGCTAAATGGATTAGAGTTTCATAATTTTTTATTTACTTCCCTTTTTTTAGTTGATATAATTATAAAAGAAAGAGGGAAAAATATGTTTGATTTAAATGAAGTCAAAATTAAAATGGAAAAATCTATAGAAAGTCTAGATAATAGATTTACTACTGTTCGAGCAGGTAGAGCTAATCCTAATATTTTAACAGGTGTTATGGTTGAGTATTATGGTACACCAACACCAATTCAATCACTTGCAACAATTTCAATCCCTGAAGCTAGAGAACTACTTATAAAACCTTTTGATAAAAGTATGTTAAAAGATTTGGAAAGAGCTTTATATGCAGCTGACTTAGGCATGAGTCCTACTAATACAGGAGAAGCTTTAATACTTACTGTTCCTGAACTTACTGAAGAAACTAGAAGAACATATGTAAAACAAGTTAAGGAAATGGCTGAAGAAGCTAAAATTTCACTTAGAAATATAAGGCAAGAAGCTAATAGCACTGTTAAGAAACTTGAGATAAGTGAAGATATAAAAGAAGATTATCAAAATGATATTCAAGATTTAATCAATAAATATAATAAAATAGTAGATGAACATTTAAAAGAAAAAGAACAAGAATTAATGACTGTTTAAGAAGTACCAATGGTACTTTTTTAATTGCTTTTTCTTTTCTTATGTGTTAAAATAATGCTCCGTGGTGATTTTTATGAATAAAGCAGTACTTGATAAAAATTTTCAAAATTTAAAACAAGAAGAAAAAGAAAAAAAGTTAGTTGAGCAAATAGAAATTTACAATAAAAAATTTGAAGAAAGCGGAAATTCTGATAAATATACAAAAAGAAAATTAGAAGATTTAAATCTAGGATTGTCTTTTCAAAGAAAATATAAAAAATTTAAAGAAAGAGATAAATAATGGGAAGCAATATTGAAGAGTATTTTCAGACATTAAATAATGATGTCGTTAATGAAAAAATAATTGAATTAAGAGAATTAGAAGAAAAAAAAAGATTAATAGAAGAATCAACTTTTAATGTTAGTTGTAAAATAGCTGAATTAAAAACATATAATATTTATAGATTTTCAAAACAAAGTTATTATACTGATCTTATTTCAACTAAAACTAAACTTGATATCATATTAGCTAGAGTTCAAGGAGAAATTTTAGAAAAGAAATTAGAGTTATATGTTTTATGTTTAGAAGATCAACTTGGCGATGTTTTTAAAGTTTATAATAAAACATTTTTTCAAAATCAAATTACAAAGGAGAGAAACATAAATGAATAATATTGAAGAACTTACAAATGCAAAAGAAAAGTTAAAGGCATTAAATAAAACAATTAAGAATCTTGAAAGTAATATTGAAACTATGGTTAATGAATCAGAAGAAACTTCTGTAAATGAAGTGTGTGTAATGGCTTTAATTAAAAGTAGAAATGAATTAAACGAAAGAGCTGTTTCTTTAGCAAATGAAATATATAAAAAAGAAATTATAGATAAAATTACAAAGCATAAAAATAAAGGATTTGTTTCAACTAAAAAATAGAAATTGAGAGGAAAACTAAGTAATGTATAGTAAAGAGACATTGGATAAAATTAATAAAGAATATGGTTTAGAAATAAAGGTAATGTTTGAAAAACTTAATATTTTAGAAGAAAAAATAAATATATTAAAAGATTCGATTCAAACTGTCGAAAAGAAAATGGAAGCTTCTAAACCATTCATTCTTTTAAGTTTAGAACATGCTAATTATTATATGTCGCTCTCTGATACTATTACACAACTTAGATTATTACACTCTAATATTGAAAGTAAAACGGCTAAAATAAAAATTGAAATTATTTCAAAAGCTGATGAAAATAACTTAAGTGAAATTAATAGAATATTTAATTTAAATGATAATCTTAGTTTTACAAATATTAGAAAAAAGAATAAATTAGTTGAAAATACAAATGAATAGTGTTAAAATTGTTTCAGTAGTTTTGAAGAAATAGTAATAAAAGCTTATATTTTAAAGAGAGCCTGTGGTTGGTGTAAACAGGTAAATATAATTTTATGAATTCACCTTCATTTAGACTATACGTAAAAAAGGCGTTAACTTTTAAAGATGCATGTAACTCATGAATTAAGGTGGTACCGCGGGTAAACTCGTCCTTAAGTCATGAGTTTTATTTATGGGAGGAAAAAATGAAAAAAGAAGATATTATAAAAAATATGGAAGAGTTTAAAAATGAAAAAATAACAAATAAAAATGAACTTGAAAATATTAGGATAAAATATTTAGGAAAAAAAGGAATAGTTACTGAATATTCTAAAAACATGAAAGACTTATCTATAGAAGAAAAAAAAGAATATGGGAAAATTATTAATGAATTTAAAACATTAGTAACAAATAACTTAGATGAGCTAAAAGAAAAATTTGAGCAAGATGAAATAAATAAAAAGCTAATGGAAGAGTCAATTGATATTAGTTTACCTGCGACTAACGTTAATATTGGTGCACCTAATATTTTAGAAAAACTTATAGAAGATGTTGAAGAAGTTTGTATGAGTATGGGCTATGATGTAGTAGATGGACCTGAAATAGAAGAGGATAAATATAATTTTGAGATGCTTAATATCCCAAAAGGGCACCCTGCTAGAGACGCACAAGATACATTTTATATAAAAGATGATGAGCTTTTACTTAGAAGCCAAACTTCTCCAGTACAAGTTAGAACAATGTTAAAAGCAAAAGGAGAAAAGCCAGTTAGAGTAATTTGTCCTGGTAAAACTTATAGAAGAGATGATGATGATGCTACACATTCACATCAATTTATGCAGATAGAGGGACTACTAGTAGATAAAAATATATCACTTTCTGATTTAAAGGGAACAATTGATGTTATTGTAAAAAAATTATTTGGAGAAAAGGTTGAAACACGTTTTAGACCAAGTTATTATCAATTTACCGAGCCATCTGTTGAAGTTGATATAAGTTGTTTTAAATGTAATAAAAAAGGATGTAATATTTGTAAAAACACTGGATATATTACAGTTGCTGGAGCTGGTATAGTACACCCTGATGTACTTAAAATGAGCGGGTATGATCCAAAGGTTTGGACAGGGTTTGCATTTGGTTTTGGAGCAGAAAGACTTGCAATGTTAAAATATGAAATTGAAGATATAAGAACTTTTTACAATACCGACTTAAGAGAAGTAAAAATATTTGATAGAGAGGAAATAGATAATGATTAATTTAGATTGGGTTAAAGATTATATTGATATAAGTGAAGAAGATTTAAAATCTCTTGCTGTAAAGATAACTGAAGCTGGTATTAATATTGAAAAAGTTATTACAAATCATATAGATAACTTAGTTATTGGTAAGATACTAAAGTGTAGTTCGCACCCTAATAGTGACCACTTAAACATTTGTATGGTGGATGTTGGTAGTGAAGTAGTGCAAATTATTTGTGGGGCTAGTAATGTAAGAGATAATTTAAAAGTAATAGTTGCGCTTCCAGGAGCAGTTTTACCAGGTGATTTTGTAATTAAAAAAAGCACTATTAGAGGTGAGGAATCAAATGGAATGATTTGTGCACTTTTTGAACTTGGTTTGGAAGAAAAAACTGAAGAAAATTATAATAGAGGAATTGAAGAACTAGAAGATGATGCACCCGTTGGAAAAGATCCTCTTGTGTATCTAAATTTAACGCAAACATTGTATGAACTTGATATACATAAACATCGTAATAATGATTGTTATTATCATATTGGTTTTGCATATGAAATCGCTGCAATTATAAATAAAGAAGTAAAATTACCGGATGTTTCATATAATTCAAGTGGAGAAGATATTAATAATAGTTTTAAAGTTGATGTAAAAACTGATAAATGTAATTATTATCTTGCTAAAATGGTTAAGGATGTAAAAATAAAAGAATCTCCAGAATTTATTAAGAATAGACTTATCTCACTTGGAATGAGACCAATTAATAATGTAGTAGATATTTCAAATTATGTTATGTTAGAGTTTGGTCAACCTCTTCACTTTTTTGATAAGGATGCACTGGGTGATTACATTCTTGTAAGAGATGCTAAAGAAAATGAAAAAATTATAACTTTAGATAACAAAGAAAGGACGTTAAATCAAAGTGATATTGTTATAACAAATGGAAAAGAACCTGTTTGTATTGCTGGAGTAATGGGAGGACTTAATACTGAAGTAACTGAAAACACTAAAAACATCTTAATTGAAAGTGCAATTTTTGATTCGGTAAGTATACGTAATACAGCATCAAAACTAAATTTAAAAAGCGAGGCAAGTATAAGGTATGGTAAAGGACTTAATTATGAGTATACTCTTATGGCACTTGATAGAGCGTGCTATTTGCTAGAAAAATATGCAGATGCAAAAATTGAAACAGGAACGGTTGTTTATGATAAAGTAGATAAAACAGAAAACATTGTTGAATTTTATCCAGAAGAAATTAATAAAATGCTAGGAATTACAATCGATAGTAAAGATATGGAGTTCGAACTTCATAGATTAGGATTTCCTTATAGTATAAAAGACAAAAAATTTACTGTTACAATTCCTAAAAGAAGAATAGATATAGATCCAAATGTAAATGATATCGCAGAAGAAATTGGAAGACTTTATGGATATCAAAACTTAGTTTCTACGTTACCTAAGGTCGAGACTAAAAAGGGAGAATATGCAAAAGATATAAAATATAGAAAAGTAATTTCTAAAAGACTTAGAGCACTTGGATTTAATGAGGTTAAAACATATACTTTAACTTCACCAAGCTTAAGCAATATGTTTGATTATGAGAAAAAAGAAAAAATAATTTTACCAAATCCATTAAGTGAAGATAAGAGTGTTATTAGAACTACTTTAATTCCATCTCTATTAAGTGTATATTCTTATAATAAAGCTCGTAAAGTAAATGATATAATGATTTATGAAATATCTAAAACATATGATAAAACTTTAGAAGAAGAACAAAAAATAGCGTTTTTAATGAAAGGAACTTATAATACAAACTCATTAAAACCAAAACAAAATTGTGATTTTTATCTTATGAAAGGTATGGTAGAAAATATATTAAATTTACTTGGTTTTGATAAAAGATACGACTTTAAAAAAGAAGTAATAACAGACTTGCATCCAGGAATATCAGCAAGCATTTTAATAGATAATAAAGAAGTAGGTATAATTGGAAGGGTGCATCCAAGTATAAATAAAGATGAAATTTATGTTTGTGAACTTTCACTTAATTCACTAATGAAAAGAGTAAAACCATTGAAATATCAAAAATCTTCAATTTATCCAGATATTGTAAAAGATGTTGCTTTTCTAATAGATGAGGACATTGAAAGTAGTAATATTACTAAAGAAATTAGAAAAAATGGTGGAGGTATATTAACTAATATAAATATATTTGATTTATACGTTGGAGAACATATTGAAAAAAATAAAAAATCTATTGCTTATAGTTTGACATTTAATAGTAGTGATAGAACTCTTACAGAGGAAGAAGTAGATGAAGTGTTTAGAAAAATAATAG